>NZ_JBHLWN010000122.1:0-57438 GCF_042432825.1 Paenibacillus chartarius
TCTACTAGGCCCTGGATTCTGCCACCTAATTTTCAAAAACGGAATTATGCAAAATGCTCATATATATACAGCTTATTTATTCCTTCTCATGTCTGATTTTCAGTTTGCGAAAATGTGTTCGTTCGTGGTATGCTTATGTCAAAAACGTTCCCCTGGGAATATTTTTGACAGGGAGGCTTACTTTATTATGAAGACTTGCAAAAACACCGATTTCGGTTACATAAGAGAATTGGCAGGGTTATCAATCAAGGAAGTTGCACAACTCCTTGGGAAAAGTGAACGGACAATCTATCGCTGGGAAAATGGAGAATCTACTCCAGACAGCAACATTCTTAAAGAATTAAAAACGATATACGAGGTTCGTTCGGGGAATATGTCCGGTGGCTCCGCAAACTTCAGATTCATTGATTTGTTTGCCGGTATCGGCGGATTAAGAAAGGCATTTGAATCTATTGGCGGAAAATGCGTCTTTACCAGCGAGTGGGATTTGGCATGCAGAAAAACCTATCAGGCAAACTATACCTGCGATCATCCGGTTCATGGAGATATTCGTGAAATCGACCTTGATAACATGCCTGAATACGATGTGCTGCTTGCCGGTTTCCCCTGCCAGCCTTTTTCTATCGCAGGGGTATCCAAAAAGAATTCATTAGGCAAGCCTCATGGGTTCCATTGTGATACTCAGGGGACTCTATTCTTTGATGTTGCACATATGCTGGAGCGTCACCGGCCTAAAGCATTTATGCTTGAGAACGTCAAAAACTTGGTTAGCCATGATAAAGGAAAAACCTTCAAAATTATCATGAGAACACTTAAGGAAGAGCTTGGATACCACGTTGATTATCGGATAATAGATGCCAGATTTTTTGTACCGCAACATCGGGAGCGGATTTTTATTGTCGGGTTCCGGGAAGACGTTGGCTTTTCGTTTGACGATCTGAAACTGCCAGATACAAGCCCTAAACTTGGAACAATACTGCACCCTGAAGACGGTACCGAACAGCCGGAACCCCCCTATACGGAAGGTATAACAGCGACTGTTGCAGATAAATACACTCTGAGTGACAGGCTTTGGCAATACCTTCAAAACTATGCTGAAAAGCACCGGGCCAAAGGGAACGGATTTGGATATGGATTATTCGGGCCTGAAGATGTTGCCAGAACTTTATCCGCTCGTTACTATAAGGACGGCTCTGAAATCCTGATCAGACAGGAAGGGAAAAACCCGCGGAGATTGACCCCGCGTGAATGTGCACGTCTAATGGGTTTCGACAAGCCGGGTCAAAGTAAATTTGTTATTCCTGTTTCGGATACACAGGCATACAAACAGTTTGGGAATTCCGTTGCAGTCCCAGTGGTTGAAGCAGTAGCCAGACACATGCTCCCTTATCTTCACGCTACACTCGGAACGGGGGTTCCTGTTGGAATTACAAGAAAGCCGGAGCAACTCACATTGTTCGAAAAGGAAGCAGCATATGTCTGATATTGTTTCACCAGAAGTTCGTAGCCGGATGATGGCGGGAATTAAAGGGAAAGATACGAGACCTGAAATGATATTGCGTCAAGGGTTACATAAGCTTGGCTTTCGTTATCGCCTTCATGACCGACGATTACCGGGGACGCCTGACATGGTGTTCCCCCGATATCGGGCGGTCATTTTTGCTCACGGATGCTTTTGGCATGGTCATGAATGTTATTTGTTCAAGTGGCCCTCTACTCGTGAAGAGTTCTGGCATGAGAAGATAAGTCGAAACAAGGAAGTTGATGCAACCAACATATCCCGACTTCAACAGTTGGGTTGGAGAATCGGAATCGTATGGGAATGTTCTTTGAAAGGAAAATACAGAATCAATAGAGAAGAAGTAATAGAACTTTGTGCCCAATGGCTTACGTCAGACATTCAGTCAATCGAAATCGGCGGGCAATGCTGACAAAACACGAATGTGAGGATGTTATCTCATGCAGAGAGGATTTCTTTCGCAGTATTTTGAAGGGGTCGCAATCAAGCGGCTCAGTGCGGTCGAGGTCAATACATCTGTGTCTAACCAACATGAGTTTAACGGAAGCAGACCTCTGCGTAACTTGTTTGGTGATGAGCGTAGAACTCACAATGCCCGTTTTCTCTGGTTAGCTGGTGAAAATGAGGGCATTTCTTCGGACGGCAGGATTACTTGGTATGATGCCAGAGAAAATCATCCAACACGTTCCGAATATCGATTGTATTTTAACAGTAACGATGTAATGGATGCGGCCAAGGAAAACGATCTGTTGATTGTTGCAAAAAGGCCTGACGAGGAAATCTACATGATTGTGGTTCCGGCTGACAGTACACTTGAAAACCAGTTACTCTGGCTATTCGGTATCGAACAAATCGGATTCAATTTCAACTTTCAGGCAATCGAAGATGGACATAACCCTGAAGTTGATTATGCTGTTCGGTACATTCTGGAAGAGCTCGGTATTGAGATCGAAGAACCCGATACTGATTTTCTGGATACTGTACTCGAACCTTATATTATTACTGGGCGGTTCCCAACTACGTCCGAATTCTCTACACTTGCTCGACGGACGTTAAGAGATGTTTCACCTATTGAGGAACCGGATTCGACACTGTTGAAATGGATGGAGCATGAAGAAAAACTTTTCAAACGTTTGGAGCGTCATATTATTTCCAAGAAACTGGAACATGGTTTCCGCGATGACGAATCAATAGACGTGGAAGGATTCCTTCAGTTTTCTTTGAGTGTCCACAACCGGAGAAAATCACGGGTAGGCTATGCCTTGGAAAACCATATCGAAGAAATTTTCAAAGCCCACAGTGTTACTTATTCACGTACTGCGATAACCGAAAACAGATCGAAACCGGATTTTCTGTTTCCCGGGATCGATTTTTATCACGATCCTGCCTTCCCGCCTTCACGTTTGACAATGCTCGGTGTCAAATCAACGTGCAAGGACAGGTGGAGACAGGTGCTGGCCGAGGCGAATCGCATTCAGACAAAGCATCTCTTTACCCTTGAACCCGGCATCAGTGAGAATCAGACCGATGAAATGCAGGCAAATAATCTTCAATTGGTATTGCCGCAACGGTTACATGAGACTTACAAACCCAGTCAGAGAGGTTGGTTAATGAACATGCAGTCATTTATCCAACTGGTAAAGGATCGCCAATAAGAATTTTTATGGAAAGGCATGCTAATGGCATGCCTTGAATTTTATGAATTACTGATCAGATAAGACAGTATAGTTAAGGGAACGACTACAAAAAATGTTCTTTGTGAAGGAAATGAAAAGTTAGTGTCGAAAATAAAAGGGTTGCCGTAGTCGATTCTGGTTTGAAGCCATTGAATATAAGAGTTTTGTTATCCCCATAATGTAAGCAGGTCGGATTAAAAGGGGTGTGAGGAATGGCACGTGCCGATTTGCTTTTAAAATTAGTGGTAGCAGGAAAGAGTGGAGACTCCAAGTTATTCCAGCAAACCGTGGAAGCACTGATTGCTGAAGAAAGAAGTAAACAGCATCATGTATTGGCTGATCGTTTAGCTGAAAGTCTGCGATCGGCGACTCCACCCAAACAATCTCCTTCATTTATTAATGATAGTATAAGGAATTTTGTTCATGAGATTATTCCAAACAGACATCTCGATGATCTTATAATATCGGACGCTGTACTTGAAGCTTGTAGGGAATTGATTGAAGAACAGCATCGAAGCGAGCTGTTACGTTCATATAATCTGGAGCCACGTAACCGTGTTTTATTGACAGGGCCTCCGGGGAACGGGAAAACGTCCCTTGCTGAAGCAATAGCAACATCTTTGATGGTTCCAATGTATACAATAAGATACGAGGGTATAATAGGTAGTTACTTGGGTGAGACGGCCTCAAGACTAAATAAAATGTTTGAATACATTCGTTCAAGGAAGTGCGTATTATTTTTTGATGAATTCGATGCAATCGGGAAAGAAAGAGGAGACGAACACGAGACAGGCGAAATAAAACGAGTAGTCAGTTCATTGCTTTTACAATTCGACGAGCTTCCAAGTCATGTGGTTGTAATAGTAGCAACAAACCATCCTGAATTACTCGACAGAGCGGTATGGCGGCGGTTTCAACTGAGATTATTGTTGTCAAAGCCAGAGCGTCAGCAAATCGAGGAATGGTTTAAGAGATTTCAAAAAAGATTTGAACAACCTCTTGGTCACTCACTTAAAACATTAAGCGAGAGATTAACAGGTCTCAGTTTTGCTGAAGTTGAGGAATTTGGTCTGGATATTCAAAGACGTTATATATTGTCGATGCCTGCTTCTGATCTAAAATCTATCATCCGAGATCGACTGAAACAATGGGAAGCAAAATATAAGCTGAAGTCAGAAGAGTCGGAGTGATAACTGCATGGTTGAAAGACCCTTGTTAATTTTCCCCCGTGCAAGCAATGCGGAGAGGGAGAAGAGAAACAACAAATTTAAGCCCGCTAAAGCGAATGTTCCTTCAATAGAGAGACAGACAGAACGATTGGAACCCAAGTTTCTCAGGATTGAGCAGGCATTTGAAAAGCAAAGGGCTACTATTCAAAAAAGTATAACAGGAGCTTTGCCTGAGCAAGCCTTGGTCTTGGAAACAGTAAATACCATAGATGATTTTATCAAGGCTGTTCAAAAAATCGATGGACTTGAGTGGTTGACCGAATGGGAAACAGATATTGCACCGGATGAAGACTTCTTTTTTCAAGACGAGAAAGGCATTCTGTCTGATAAGGTAATTGGTGGACGCCTTTTTTTGGTTATGTCAGATCAGCAAGCCATGAAAGAATTGCGATCATTATGGAAAATGTATCAAAATCAGGAGACCTTCCCCCGGGGCAAAACCAAATGGAGAGATTTATTCAAACAATTAAAAGAAATTCGTCCTTGGAGTATAAGTGATCGATTCCGGGATACAGGCTTCTTGGAAGATTGGGAGGAACGAGTTGCCGCTGCTCAGGAAACTATCAGATTTGAGATTGAACTTTGGTATAGAACTAATGATGAGAAGCGACGCGAGGCGTCCCAAAGCATACGAGCTCTGATTAAACAAGCAGAAGGTAAAGTAATAACTGAATCTGTGATTCCTGATATTTCTTATCATGCGATACTCGCTGAAACCCCAATTACGTTATTTAATGATCTAAGTGATAATACAGAAGTTCAATTTATCCGCTCTGATTACGTTATGTTTTTCCGCCCAGTTGGACAGGCCATGATGGTTATTCCAGAAGCAGAAATATCAGATGGCACGTTTGAAGATAAATCTAGTCCGATATACGATAAGCCGGTTATTGCTTTATTTGATGGCCTGCCACTGGAAAACCACGAATTGTTGCGGGGCAGGTTGATTGTAGATGACCCTGACAATATTGCAGACCGATATCGTGCTCATGAACGTGTTCATGGTACTGCTATGGCTTCATTGATAATTCATGGCGAGTTAGACAGGCAGGATGATCCGATTTCACGCCCACTTTACGTTCGACCAATCATGGCACCAGATAACAGAGACTGGAGCGACACAAGAGTTGAATGTATTCCAATAAATGAGTTGCCTGTTGATTTGATCCATAGAGCGGTCAGAAGGTTGTTTGAAAGTATTGATGGACAAGCTCCGGTCGCTCCAACAGTAAAAGTCATTAATTTTTCCATTGGAGATGGAGCCAGACCATTCGATTACACAGTGAGCCCATGGGCAAAATTATTAGACTGGTTGTCGTACAAATACAAAGTTCTGTTTATTGTTAGTGCTGGTAACTTCACTGACGGCATAGATATTGATGTGCCGAAAGAGCAAATAGCAACATTGACACCAGAAGAGTTGTCGGAAAGAGTAGTGAAGTCTGTTTATAATAATGCTCACGAAAGAAGAATCCTTACTCCATCTGAAGCGATCAACTGTATTACGGTCGGTGCATTGCATGATGACTCATCTTCAATAACTTATATGGGGCCCAGAAAAGATCTTCTAACTATCCGACCTATTTTGAGTCCTGCCAGCAGAGTTGGATTGGGTTATCGACGATCAATCAAGCCTGATATTGTCATGGATGGGGGGAGACAACTTTATTCCGATGACTTCAGGGGAATAAACCATTTTGTGGTTAATGCCTCTACCCTTGCTCCGGGCCATAAAGTTGCTCACCCCGGTAAACAAGGTGAATTATCTTCAACCATTTATATGCGAGGAACAAGCAATGCAACTGCACTGGCAACCCGGACTTCATCACAGATTTATGATATGATTGATTACCTGAAGCAATCCCAAACTGGTGGGGAAACTATCTCTGATGATTTGATTGCTGTATTGATAAAATCATTGCTGGTACACGGAGCCAGTTGGGGTGATATGTATCAAACATTTGAAAGAATGCTTGGACCTGAAAGCAGTCGCATCAAGGATAGAGTAATTCCAAGACTTATAGGATATGGATCAGTCGATCCAACAAGAGTATTGGAGTGCAACGCTCAGAGGGTCACTTTGTTTGGAAGCAATTATTTAAAAATGGACGAAGCACACATCTATACTGTGCCATTGCCACCTTCATTAAGTAGTAAAAAAATATGGAGGAGATTGACCATAACCTTGGGATGGTTTTCACCTATAAACGCAAATGCTCAAAAATATAGACAAGCTCACCTTTGGTTTGACCCGCCGAGAACAGAGTTGAATGTTGATCGATTTGAAGCTGATGCAACTTCAGTTAAGCGGGGCACCATCCAACATGAAATTCTGGTCGGAGATCAAGCTACGCCATTCATTGACGGCGATGTGTTGGAGATTAAAGTAAATTGCCGGCAAGATGCGGGTGGGCTGAATTCGGAAGTCCCCTATGGCTTGGTTGTTTCGTTGGAAGTAGCTGAAGGGGTCGATGTTCAGGTTTACGATGAGGTACGAAGCAGAATCCGTCCAGCAGTACAAATTCAATCAAATCCAGATTCACGGTAAAGAGAGGGAGAACGATCCCTCTCTTTTCATTCAGATGCATTTCCACTGAGTCAGTTTACCCTATCAATAGATACGGTGAACCGTACCATAAATAATGGATAATTTGGGGTAACTTTATGCATGTATCTTTTTTCAGTAGTTCCAAGATAAAAAAGGGTATTCGAAAATTATCGCTAATTATTATTGTAGTTAGTCTACCCCGATTACAACACAAACAAAGTGTTGATTACTATTTTGGAGGTTACGAATGGCCACACAACCCATAATTAATGGAAAAGTAGTTGAACGTTCATATGAAGATTATCGTAATAATTTTTACCTGGTTAATAGAAGATATCAAAGAAAGCTTGTATGGAGCGTGTCGGAAAAAAGAGCATTTATTGATTCCTTGGCCAACGGGTATCCGGTACCATTGTTCTTATTTTCAATAAATAAATATAAGGACATTGTAAGAAACGAAATAATTGATGGGATGCAGCGTTTAAACGCTATTTTTTCATTTATAGAAAACGAATACCCTCTTGAGAATGGGCATTATTTTGATCTCACGGCAACCGCGACAACAAAAGATTTGCTAGATAGGGGAATTTTGGAACAAAAGGAACCCATTCTTGATCGTTCAGTATGTGTCAGGATTGTTAGTTATGAGTTACCTTATTCAATTTATAACGAAAGTGACCCCAATGTTATTGATGAAGTATTCAGAAGAATTAATTCTAATGGCCAGCACTTATCCCGGCAAGAAATAAGGCAAGCAGGAGCTACTAGTGAATTTGCTGAATTGGTAAGATTGCTTTCAACACAGATTCGCGGCGATGTCTCCCATGATGATATTTTATTGCTCTCACAAATGAAGGGTATAAGTATCAATCAAGATACAAATGGTTCAGGAATAAATGCAGATTCTGTATTCTGGGTGAAGGAGAATATAATAAATAAAGAAGACTTACGTCAATCGATGGATGAGGAACAAGTAGCAGATTTGTTAGCCGCAATGGTTTTAAATCCATTACCCCCGTCAAATGTAAGTGTATTGGATGAATACTACGGGTTTAGGAATGTTGATTCCGAAGTAAGAGGAAAAAGGTTAGAAGAAGCTGTGTTAGCAGTAAATCCTGAAAGACTTTCAGAGCAATTTTTATATGTGCTTGATGAGATTAAGAGGATTTTCCACAATCGTCCAAAAACAATAATTGGACATGTTGTTGGTCCAAGAATTTATAAGGGGCCAAGATACTTTCAAGTTTTGTTTTTAGCACTTTATGAATTATTGGTAAAACAAGAGAAAAAGATTATAGATTATGATCGTTTGTATAATCAACTTGATTCTATTAGTAGCCGAACAATGAATATTGCTTCAGGTGGGGGTTGGTGGACCAGTAGGGAAAAAACTGACCTAGTGGCGGCGACTGTTGGTGTTCTTGCCTCTAGTTTTGTAAGTCGAACTGATGGTGACCCTATGTATTATTCATATACCACCGAGGTTGAAACATTGCTCAAACAATCTAATACCGAAAATAGCCAATACGATTTTAAACAAGGTATTTATAACTTAGCCACAGGGGAACGCAACGATGATCTAATAAAGAAAATATATAAGACTCTTACAGCAATGGCCAACGCTGGGAAAAATGCAGTGGGATATGTTCTTGTTGGTGTGGCTGACAATGTTGAAGATGCAATAAAAATATCAGAAAGATATAAAACTGATTATATAAAAGTAGGCTCTTTTTATATAACTGGTGTCGATGGGGAAGTAAACGAGTTTAATAAAGGAAATTATGACGACTATTTTGCATTATTCAAAAATGCTATTAGCACTATGCCTATATCTGAGCATTATAAGAGACAAATTGGATCAAAAATAAGAATGGTTAACTATTATTCCAAATCTGTTGTTATTATCAAAATAACTTGTGATAATGGAGCCGCGATTTTTGAAAATGGATATTACACTAGATCAGGTGCAAGTAATGATCCAGTTCCTGTTTCGCCGGAAAGCATGCCTTCCTTCTTTGCTCGATTCATATAGAACGGCATGAAAGCATTAATACATCACCCAGCGATTCCATACTTCCTCCCGAGCAATAAAATTATCGGGAGGTCCTTTTTTTATACGATTAACTTTATAGCATCCTAAGTTGGTCACAAGCTGATTGTTCTCAATAGAATTAGCTGATAAACCCGTTACGCTGAACCGTACCATAAGTAGAGGCAAAATTTTATTGAAAATAACTTGCGAAACTCTTTGAGTGTCTACCCTTATTAAGCAATACTCAAATTTAATAGCTTCGCTGACAGTAGATGTCAGCGAAGTTGTTTTATAATGATGACAATCATTGATTACCGATTGATAGTTGGTATCACTGATGAATCGTACAATAGGGAGAAATTGCAAATGAAGAATACAGTATATCTTTATGTGTTTAACACAATGGCAGACTGGGAAATAGGTTACTTAACTGCCGAACTGAACTCGGGAAGATATTATAAAAAGGGGCTGGCCCCATCCCAAATAGTCACCGTTGGAATGGAAAAGACTCCTGTAACTACAATGGGCGGATTGAAAATACTGCCTGACATTAAACTGGATGAGTGCAGCATTGAAAGCACAGATGCATTGATTTTACCCGGTGGAGATACATGGACAGAAGCCATTCACCAACCTATCTTAAAAATCGCTCAGAGGTGTTTAAAGGAAGGTATATTGGTTGCAGCGATTTGTGGTGCAACAATGGGACTTGCCCAGGCAGGATTGCTGAATTCTCGCCCGCATACAAGCAATGATCTGGAATACCTTAAAATGATCTGTCCTACTTACACAGGTAAAGAGTATTACAAAATGGAGTCTGTTGTAACTGATGGAAAATTGATCACTGCATCTGGAATAGCCCCGTTGGAATTTTCTGTACACGTCTTGAAAGCTCTGGGCGTGTTATCTTCACAAACATTAGATGCCTGGTATAGTCTTAATAAGTCTCAAGAACCCAAACACTTCTATGAGTTGATGAATTCAATCCAGTAAGGGTTTAAGCATAGGATTGAGGATTTGTCAGAAGTAGAAAGTAGATTAAATACGCAAAGCTCAAATCAGTTTCATTTTTTCGAGAAAAAGAGGGTGCTTCCGATAGCGAAATGGGATAACATGCTCTCGATGCTTTGGATACTTAGAACCGGAAGGAAGCTCACCGCCACGCAGATCGCGGACAGTTTGGAGATCAGCGTTCGCACCGTGTACAGATATATCGACGCATTATGCGCCAGTGGTGTGCCGGTCATCGCGGAATCGGGCCATGACGGTGGCATTCGTATTCTGGAAAGCTTCAAGGAGACGCCATTATTCTTCAACTCCGTAGAGGTGAAGGCGCTTGTGGATGCGTTTAAATTTGCGCAAGGCGCTGGTTATCCTTATACAGAGGAGCTGGAAAGCGCGCTGAAGAAGGTAGAGAATGGGTTGCACGAAGAGCAGCGCCACGATCTGTCCCGTCGGTCGAATGGCTTGGATGTGATTTCTCCGTCGCGTCTACCTTCCGTCGTTCCGTTGTTACGTGACCTAGAGCAGGCGGCGAAGGACGGGTTAACGGTTCGCATCACCTATCGCAAAGCGAATGCGGAGAAGGACGACGGACGAGAAGTTGATCCGTACGGGCTGGCTTACGACCGAAACGAATGGTACGTTGTCGCGTTCTGCCATCGGTCGCAGGCGGTGCGGACGTTCCGCGTGGACCGCATTGCGCGGCTGGAGCCGACTGAAGCATGCTTCGAAAAGCCGGAGCGTTTCTCCGCGTCCGTCTATTTCAGTGACCAGTCCGAACGGGAACGGGAGGCAGACGGACCAATGACGGTCATCCGCATCGAGGGAGAACCCGACACGCTGAACGCGGTTTGCCGCCACTGGCATATGCGCCACTATTTGACGGAACGAACCGATCGGGAGGTGTGGTTTTTGCTCGACGTCCCGACAATGAACAAGTACCTTCCGATGTATCTAATGACGTTCGGCACAGCCATTCGCATTCGGGAGCCGCTGGAACTGAGGCGTCAGATCCAGGAGTTGGCCTATGGAATCGCCAAACATTACGACGAAGATTCCGATTGAACTTCACTGGCTAAGTTCGAACCTAGTTCTACTTCTACAGAAGGACGTAGTTGTCATGAAGTCTATGATGATAAAATGAATGTAAATGTTGCATTGTATGCTGAACAATGACAATAAGCGTTTTATAAGAAGTTCTAGGATGGAGACTGTCGCGTGCATGGTGGCTGCTCCATCCTTTTTTTCAATTGAAGGCGAAATTCGCCGTTAGCCCGTTACGGTGAACCGTACCATAAGTAACGGCAAGTTTTACTCAAATCTTTCAATGTGCCTGTAGCAGCAAACGGGAAATCAGAAAGTCAGAGGGTGTCGACGACGAGTTCTTCTTCCTTGATCGTTGCGATAGGGTGCAGATAACGATGGTCGAAAGAGTTTAATTTGTTTCCTTCCCTCACTTTGTTCACCCAGTCCGGATTAACGAGCGCGCTCGTTCCGATTGCAATCAGTTCGGCGTCGCCTTTCTCCAACAGATCTTCCGCTTGTTCTGGTTCACCCAACTTGCCATTCGCGATAACTGGCAGGCCGCTGAATCGTTTAGCCAACTCGGCAAGGGTGGATCCGCCTTCCGCAAATGCCGGTGCAAATGCCTTATATTCAGTAGTATGGATGTAGCTTGGAGAAGCTGTTTTCAATTGCTCGAAAATAATCCTGGCATCCTCTTCTCCATTTGCCCATTTGTGGTGAAAATCGTTCACTTTCCCTTGCGAGATTCGAACGCCAACCAGATAATCAGGACCAACGAGAGAACGAATAGCTTCTAATGTTTCCACGACGACACGGATTCGCCGCTCCACGGAACCGCCGTAAGCGTCTGTTCTTTGATTCGTATAATCCGTAATGAATTGATCGAGAAGGTACCCATTGGCAGCATGGACTTCAACGCCGTCAAATCCGACTTGCTTCGCGCGAAGAGCCGCTTGTGCGAAGCTATCGATCACACCGCGGATCTCCTCGGGGGTCATCGCTTTTGGAACAGCGAATGCTCCGCTTCCGCCGTGTTCTTCCAGCATCGTTCCAACAGGCTTCACAGCGGATGGAGCGATTGACGTAAATGCGCCATGTTGGACGAGCGCCCCTACATGCATCAACTGAGCGACAATTTTCCCCCCAGGATACTCGCATCAAAATAAATAATGGACATTGGGGAAGAGGTAGTTACGATGGAACTAACCGATCTGCGTATGGTGCTGGCCATTATGGAGGAAGGCAGCATCAGCCAGACCATCCGTGCGGGTCGCTTAGGATTGGCGTAGTGGAAACCATTGCCTCCTCCGCTCCTTTTATCCATGCGTTGTCCGTGTTTCAACGTAAATATCCCGAGGTTTCACTATCCCTGGTCAACGGAACGTCGCCGAAAAATTACGAAATGGTGCTGGACCGACAGCTTGACGGCGCCTTCCTCACAGGCGAATATGATATCTCTTCACTGCAAGTCGCCTATGAGATTGAAGAAGAAGTTCTCTTATTAACGTCTGTCTTTGGAAAGGAAGATCACTCCTATCCGGAAGTGGCGAATGCGACCTGGGTCGTGTTTCCGAAGGGCTGCCCATTGCGTAAGGCTAATGAAGATTGGCTTCAAGGCGAGGGGGGATCGTTTAGGAACATGATCGAGGTGAGCACGTTGGATACGATGCTGAGTTGCGTGCGCGCAGGCATCGGGTATACGTTCCTAACCGAATCCGTCGTGGATACAGATGATGAACAGCTTCATATACATCGGGTTCCCGAACCGTACCGGTTCCTGACTACGCGGTTGGTTTCTCGAAAAGAGCGGTTCCCCAGCAAAGCCTTTGCTGCATTCGCACATTGCGTTAGGACGGCGGGAATTGGATGTAGTCATCCGACAAGCCCCACCAAAAACTCCACCGATCCAAGCATTAATGGAGTATGTAATGGAAGCAACTCTGATGAAATAAGGGATGGGAGGGTCATAGTACAGAAACCGTCGAGCATATGAGGCAGCGATACGAAACCCTACCAAGGAAAACACAATGGAAATCCAAATATTTCATTATTATTGGAGCAGTTACAAATAATACATGTATCGCAATCATTATGGCAGTGCCTTCTTGTCATTAAGGTGACACCGCGAATTAACATCGTCAACAGCACAACGGCACATCTGACACTTGCCATTGACAAAATTAAAAACCCCATTTATAGTGTAGACATCTACACGAATCCAAGGAGAACATTATGCCGGACATTTTCGACATGTACCCCTATAGCCTATACATTAAGCTTATCGCGCAACGGGTCCGGGAAATCATTGACCAGCTTCTGAAGGATCATGGCTTGAACAGCTCACAAGCGATTCTCCTATCGCATATTCATCAATCACTAGAGGAGCGTATAGAGATCAACCGAAAGTTTCTTGAAAAAACGATGGCCCTTAGCGGTCCGTCTGTGACAAACTTATTGAACGGTCTGGAGAAATCCGGATTTATCACTCGCAGCAGCAACCCTGCCGACGGACGAAACCTCCGTATCGATATAACGGCCAAAGCCAAACAATTTCTTAGCGAGAGGAGTGATGCCTTCTCGAAATCTGAAGAATTGATCACGCAAGGGATGTCTGATGCCGAAAAAGCCATGTTTGTTTCTCTGCTGACCCGTGCTTTTGAAAACGTCGAAAAACAGCCGCCGAAGTGATGCATTTGTCATCTATTTTTATATTTTTTTGTATAAATGAGTAGATGACTACATAATTTCAATTTTATAAAGTTTAGGAGATGACCATGATGAATGATCAACAAAACAGACTGGAGCTATCCAGAATCGGACTTGGCTGCGGTCATATGTCAAATGCCAATGAAGCTGTCAAAAGTGCTGGCATTTCCGCCATTCATGCCGCCTTTGAGAGTGGAATCAATCATCTCAACACAGGCGACTTTTACGGTGCAGGCCAAAGCGAGATGGTCATCGCCGAAGCACTGAAGGGGTACAAAAGGGATGACTATTTCATATCGCTGAAGTTCGGGGCATTGAATACGCCGGAAGGCTCCTTGTACGGACTGGATGTCTCCCCCCATCATGTTAAGAACTTTCTCGCCTACTCGCTTAAACGCCTCAATCTTGACTATATTGATCTTTATCAGCCCGCAAGAATCGATCTGGGTATTCCTGTTGAAGAAACGATCGGCGCTATTTCCGAACTGGTTAAGGCCGGCTATGTCAGGCAGATCGGAGTCAGCCAGGTCGACACGGAGACGTTGCGAAGAGCGCATGCCACGCATCCGATCAGCTGGGTAGAAGTCGAATACTCCCTTTTTAACCGCGGCATCGAGAAAGATATTTTGCCGACTGCAAGGGAATTGGGTATCGGCGTTGTTGCTTTTGGGGTGTTGGCTCATGGTCTTCTTGCCGGCCATTGGACAGACGAGCGAATCCAAAAGAGCAAAGGCGGCTACGTTCCGTTGTTTTTTGAAGAGAATATAGGAAAAAACGTGGCCTTGGCTCAAAAGCTGGGTGAGATCGCCGCAAAAAAACAAATGACGTTATCTCAATTGGCATTTGCATGGATGTTATCCAAAGGTGAAGACATCATACCGCTTATCGGTACCGTATCACCGGCTCATCTTCAAGAGGCTTTGCTGTCACTTGATATTCATCTGACCGAAGACGATGTCAGAGAAATTGAAGATGCTATACCAGAACAGGAGATCGCCGGTGCTTCTTTTCCCAATATGCAATTTAGAAACGGGAAGACGGTTCGCGTATAAGCACTATCGTACAAATGAAAGGATGTTGTTTGCCATGATTATCGTTACCGGAGCCAACGGGAAATTGGGGCGGGCCGTGGTAGAACAGTTGCTTATGCGTGTTCCTGCCGAGCAGATCGGTGTCAGCGTCCGCGATCCGAATGAGGCACAAGAGCTTCGGGAACGTGGAGTTCGTGTCCGTCGGGGCGACTTCGACGATGCCGAGAGTCTGCACCACGCCTTTGAGGGGGCGTCGCAGGTTCTCATCGTTTCGACCGGCATCATGGGCAAGGATGATATACCGCACGGTATTCAGCAGCATCAAACCGCGATTGACACGGCAAAGAAGGCAGGGGCTAGTCGGGTGGTATACACAAGTCACATGGGATCTTCCCCAACATCACACTTCGCCCCCATGATTCACCATGCAACTACCGAAAAGCTGCTGGACAATTCAGGAATTGCCTTCACGTCGCTCCGTAATGGCTATTACGCTTCAATGGCACTAATGATGATCGGTGGAGCAATAAAGACAGGGGAATTGATCGCTCCTGAGGACGGTCCAGTTGCCTGGACTGCCCACTCCGACTTAGCCGAAGCTGCAGCGGCGATCATAAGTGATCAGAAATGGAATGGTATGACCCCCAATCTAACGGGACCCGAAGCCATTGACATGGAAGGGATTGTGACAATCACGTCCGAAGTCTTGGGGCGGATTATCCGTCGAATTATTGTGTCAGACGAAGAGTTTCGGGAGCGCATGATGTCTCAGGGTGTGCCGGAAGCGAGTATAAATATGCGGGTGGGAATGTTTCTAGCGAGCCGACAGGGCGATTTCTCGCAAGTCGATCCTGCTCTGGCTCATTTGATCGGCCGGCCTCCGAAAAGTTTTAGAGAGGTCTTGAAAGAGTCGATTACTCATCAGCAAGGTTGATTGCATTAAGAAATGAGGCGTCCTGCATCCAATTGGATTCTCCAGACTGTCGACAAAGTGTCGGCAGTTTTTGTCTATTTACAATTCTTGATCCTATTTCGCCGTTAACTCCGTTACGGGGAGTATCACAAATAACGGCAAGTATTTAGGCGTGGATTTCACAAATAAAGAAGCTCGCTGTCACCGCAGCGAGCTTTGTTCTTCATATGTCAATCTAAGTCCAATAACTATAAATGGATTGCGAAGTTATTTCAGCTTTTGAAGTAGTGGCCCTGTTCAAGGTCCGCGATCAGAGAAGGGTACACCGGCTGCCATCCTAAGCGTTCCTTAGTCAGCGCGCTCGAGGTTGGATTATCGGTGGAAGCGGCGAAGGAGAGCCACCCGAAGTGAGCGTCTGCCTCTTCACGGGTTATGCTGAGCACAGGCAGGTTCAGATGACGACCGATGACGCCGGCAATA
Organism: Paenibacillus chartarius; assembly: GCF_042432825.1. NCBI lineage: Bacteria > Bacillati > Bacillota > Bacilli > Caryophanales > Paenibacillaceae > Paenibacillus > Paenibacillus chartarius. Next base: position 16,163 of record NZ_JBHLWN010000122.1, read on the forward strand.
TCCCGGAAGGGCACTCCCTCGTCGGCGACCCCGTGATATATGGCTCCCGTGTCGCCCTTCTCAAGCACCAGTCTGAAGAGACGTGCCGCATCCAACCGATGCACTGCCGGCCAACGGTTGCGTCCATCTCCCACATATGCCGAAACCCCTTTTTGGCGCGCGATCCCGATGAGGGTCGGTACGAAGCCCTGCTCGCCCTCGCCATGGACGGACGGTGCGAGGCGGACGATCGATGACCGCACTCCTTGGCCAGCCAGAACAAGCGCCGCTTCCTCAGAGCGTCTCGGCGTAGATTGCGTCGACGCCTGCTCCTCCGTCCCGAGAATTCCCGGCAAGAGCATCAACGTACCCGAGGTGGCCACGAATGGCTTCCCGGTGCCTTTGAGCGCCGCTCCCATTGCCTCGATCGCCAGACTATCGGCTGCTGCGGCTGCCTCGAAGCTGGCGAAGTCGTGTTTGAAGGCCAAGTGGATGACGCCGTCCGATGCCCCAGCGCCTTCTCGCAGGCTGTCGAGGTCATCCAGGTCGCCGTGGTGTACTTCGGCACCGGCTGCCGTCAACGCTGCGGCGGACTTATCAGAGCGGGCGAGTCCAACAACCTGATGCCCAGCATCGAGAAGTTCGCGTACGACGGCAGAACCGATGAACCCCGTTGCACCAGTTACAAATACACGCATCGTATTCATCCTTTCACCCCAAGGGTATGATTAGGTACAGGAAAGATTATACAACAAGCAATCAACGAAGTAAACTAATTTAACTAAAATCGTTAATTTAATAAAAATTATTAATGGAAAATTGTGATATCATCAATTTTGCTATACTATTGTGGAGTAAGCATCAAAGGAGGCTTAAATCGTGAGGAAACCGATGAGCGCCAATCACTACTTGAACAAAATTAAGCCGATCGTTCGAAAAACGAAGTTTAGCCAATTGAGAATAGACGATATCGCAAAATATATGGATATTAGTAAAGTGACGCTATATAAACATTTTTCATCCAAAGATGATATCATCGAACAGGTTGTCGAATATGAAATTCAGTACTTGCAGCAGGCTGATCTCGTTGTAAATGATGATTCCCTCTCTTATGTAGATCGCTTCCAGAAAACATTTCTGCAGTCGCTGCTGTGCGTTGTTTATTTATCTGATCTGTTCCTGCAAGATCTCAAGGAATTCTATCCGACGCTTTATGATAAGCTCGTTATGGCCCAACAAAATCGAAATAAGAATTTACAGGCTTTTTTTGAAGCCGGGATGGATCGGAAGGTTTTCAACAGAATGAATCCCGTGCTGCCCTTGATCCAAGATGACGCGACACTGCGGCGCTTCATGGAACCGACTTTCAGTATTCAATGGTATGATCTCACGTTGAAACAAGCGATAATCGAATATTATAAGATGAAACAGTATCAAATGATTAGGCCGGAACATCTGGATGCGATTGACGATTCCAATTTTGAGAGACAGGTAGCGGAAATTTTACTAACAATTTCGTGAGCACGTTGTTATCGCTCTCCCTGGACGGAGTCATTCAGTCGATTAATGATAAGCTCTTGGAGTGGATCGTTGCAGAGCGTATCAGTACTGAGGGTCGTCGAGTGGAAGCAATTCTAACGGAGTCAAGCAAGCTCTTCTATCAAGTTTATATTTTTCCTATGATGAAGATGCATGGCAAGGTGGAGGAGATGTAATTCTCTTTGAAATCCGGTGACGGATCCGAAGTGCCTGTCCTTTTCAATGGAATATGCTGCGAACGGGACGGAGTAATGGTCATTGATTGTATCCTTATCAGAACAGTGAATAGACACAAACTCGAGCATGAGCTTCTTCTTGCGAAGAAAGCGGCACAGCAGGCCAAGCAATCGAGCAGGTTTGCACACTTATGGATTCGCAGGTGCATTTGCACAATATTGAAGTGGAAGTGAACTACGAACAAAATGTGCCTACTTTCATACAATGTGATATAAATCAAATGAAGCAAATATTTATCAATTTTCTTAAAAACGCGATAGAAGCGATGCCAATCGCGGGCAAGTTATGATATCGGTTAATAATAGCGGTGAAAATAGCATTCTCTTACGCATTACTGACCAGGGTGAGGGCATTCCAGCAGACAAACTGAAGAGAATCGGGGAACCTTTTTATACCACAAAAGAAAAGGGAACAGGGCTAGGGCTTATGGTCTGTCGTAAAATCATTGAAGATCACCAAGGATCGTTGAACATCACAAGTAGATTGAACGAGGGAACTACGGTTGAGGTGATTTTGCCACAAAGGGAAAAGGCACAAAACTTTTTACCGATTGATAACGCTCTCAAGCAACTTGACCAGTAAACTAATCTCTTGACGAGCACCTAAAACAAACTGATATGACTATTGCGCCTAACGTATAAGTATTTATAGTTGATTCCGCATGGGTCCTATTTCCAATTGGCGGAGTCACGTATCGCCTGTTATCATGGATGTTACATACACGAAGACAACGAAGAGCAGGGATGATGTGATGTCTAACCAACATGACCTAGGCAGTGTAATATGGAAGCGGAAAATCCTCCGCATCTATCGTATATTCATCTTGTTCTATCTGATGGGGGAAGCGGCTTCTTTCGCGGCAGGCTGGGAGCCGGGCCTAAATTATGTCATCACATATCTGCAAGATAGCACCATGATCCCTGTGTCCACGATGTTGATAACGCTGCTGGTGTTGGAATTGTTATGCCGGTATACCAATAGGAATTTGGATTATATCTTTATCTTGGCCGCGGTGATCTTGGCCGGCTCGCTTATCATTACCAATCGGCACATTCCCGTCATGCAGTCGACGATCTTGGTGCCTATCGTGTTATCGGTGCTTTACTTTGACAAGGTAAAGATCCTCGTCACTACAGCGGTCAGCTTGGCCTTCATGCTCACCTTCTATGGCCTCGCGAATCAGAAAACTGCGGCTGAATTTGGACCGGCGCCTTTCTCAGCAATCGTGATCTGTGTCATCATCCTGGCCTGCTGCGCTGCCGGATTGATTGTCATTAACCGGGGAATGGAGCTCTTGGAAGAGCTTCGAGAGAAAGTGGTCTGTGAGATCAAGCTCCGGGAGGAGAAGGCCTGGATCGAGGAAATGTCTAGGACCGATGCGTTAACCGGACTTGCGAATCATAAGTCGTTTCATGATTATCTTGATCACATTATCGATTCTGATGAAAGCACCCCTGCGCTGCACTTGGCCCTTGCGGATATTGATAATTTTAAGGCGATCAACGATACGTATGGGCATTGGGCCGGTGACATCGTGCTTAAGCAAACAGCGGCCCGATTAAAGGAAACGCTGCAGTCCTCCGCACTGCTCTCGAGGTACGGCGGCGAGGAGTTCGGTATCCTGTTTCAAGGCATGTCGGATGAAGAAGCAAGGGACAAGCTTGAGGCAGCACGCATTGCTGTAGCCTCCATTCGTGTAGCGGAGATCCAGCATCAAACGGTCACCATCAGCATCGGGCTGTATCGGAAGCGCGTAACGGACTCGAAGGAAACTCTGTTTAAGCGAGCCGATACGGCGTTATATGAAGCCAAGCGCCCTGGAAAAAACAGGCTATGTGTGGGCGACGGAACAACAGCCTAGAAAGCGAAGAAGCCGGAAGTCCCTATGTATCAAGGGGTTTCGGCTTCTTTTATATATGGGGCTCGGGCCAACTAATTCCATATTTTTGGAAGTATTTGAATTAGCTTTCACTCCATCACCTGCGGCACCAGGTCCATCAGCTCGCCGCCGTTCTACCAGATGGAAGGGCACCCCGCCGCATAGACGACTTAAGATAGAGACAGTAGATTTATGGCTGCTCAAAAATTAATATTTACACATATAATATAAATGAATATAATATGTACATATACAATTGAAGGGGCGATGTAGATGTGGCAGGTTGAGCATTTCCTTACGAAAAAGGTCAAGGCGGAAACGATGTGGGGGCTGTATAGCGATATTACGACCTGGACAACTTGGGATAAAGGGTTCGTAAGTGCTACGCTGGAGGGACTAGCTGCTTTGGCACTGGAGAAGGAACGTGTGTGTGGTGAGTGAAGTGGCGAAAAAATCCTGCCGGTATTGGATTGGCGTCGTCTCCGCCTCTCATGTGTCTCGAGGGGTGAAAGGCGGGTTTGCCCAGCTCTGTCATGGGAAGGCAGCGCCCCTTAAACGGATGCAAGCCGGGGATTGGCTGATTTATTACTCGCCTCGCACGGATCTGCGGAACGGGGAGCCTCTGCAGGCATTCACGGCGATCGGACAGGTGCTGGATGACAAGGTATATGAATACCGGATGTCTGATTCGTTCATACCATTTCGCCGTAACATTCGCTATACTGACTGTAAAGAAACGAAGATCAGCTCGCTGCTGGAGCAGCTTAGCTTCACGCGTGGCGAGAAAAATTGGGGCTACCGGTTTCGGTTCGGCCACTTTGAGATCTCGGAGCAAGACTTTCGGGTCATTGCGGAGGCCATGTTGAACAGCACGGAGGGAAAGACACATGAGCTCGGAATTCAATAACGCAGAGGAAAGTCCCGGCTTTATACTGTGGCAGGTCACGAACCTATGGCAGAAGGCGATACGGAATGCATTGGATCCCTTTGAATTGACCCATCCGCAATTCGTGCTCCTTTTTTCCTGCAAGTGGCTGATTGAAAAGAACGATCACCCGGGCATTACTCAGGTTCAATTAGCACAACATGCACAGATGGACGTTAATGTCACGTCGCAGGTGCTGAGGACGCTGGAGAAGAAGGGCTATATCGAGCGCCGGCCCCACCCGACGGATTCCCGAGCGAACATGATTTCCGTCACGAAGGCGGGGGACGAGGTTGCTTCGCTGGCCGTTCAGGCCGTAGAAAAGGAGGATAGGGACTTTTTCTCCGGCCTTGGTCATGAGATAGGACAGCTGAATCGACTTCTGCGTCAGCTTGCGAAGCGGTAGCCGACGACCATCACATATGCAGGGAAAATCATTGTCCAATGGCGGTTCCATAGAACGCTTATCGAGGCCATCCTTTGAGGATGGCCTCAAAACTTGCCCTTACGAATAGCGCGGTGAACCGTATGTTTATGAATCTTGACATCCATTGTATTGACCGTATAATCAAGAATAGAATGAACGTTCATTCTATTCTTGAGGAGGGAACCAAATGTACAGAACATCAAAGGAAACACAGGAGCGTAAGGACGCCAAACGTCAATTGATTCTGGATACGGCGGCGAAGGTTTTTGCGGAGCGGGGGTATCATCATACGTCGGTCAAGGATATTGCCGGTGAGGCGGGGATCTCGGTGGGCAGCTTTTACTTTTACTTTAAGGGTAAAGAAGAGTTGTTCGTAGAGCTTTATGATTCTATCGTGCTGGCTTTTCAGCAGACGACGGACATGGTGCTGGATATCCATAACTTTTCCCTTCCCAAGAACATGACGAGGGTTATTACCGCAAATTTATGGATGTACCAAAACAGGCGGGATATCGCCAGGGTTATGTTAATTGAGGCAGTAGGTTTAAACCCGGCGTTTGAAAAGAAGCGGGCTGAAAGCATTCAGGATTCATGCAGAAGTATGGAGGAGTGGTTTAAGCGTTTCAAGATTAACAATCCTGTACGGATTCCCAATGAGCGAGTCGCTGCGTTAGCCTTCGAGAGCACTTTTCATTATTTAGTCGTTGATTGGCTGCAGAGCGATGAAGAGCGCAAACTCACAGATTCGGCCTATGCCCTCTCCATTTATAATCTACAAGCGTTGGGAATCCAATTCCAGGAACATGAAATACAACGCTATGTGGAAGAAACCTTGAGCATGCTGGAGGAACAAAAGTGAAGTCGAAACGTCAATTTGGCAAAGATTTTACGTCGGGCAGCATTCCCAGGCACTTGGTTCAGTTCGCTCTGCCTATTCTTATCGGAAATTTGCTTGCGACCGGATACAGCGTTATCAACATCATTTGGATCGGAAGGCTGCTTGGCACAGAGGCGGTTGCGGCTGCTGCCGTTAGCCTGCCCATCTTTCTGGCAATGGTTGCGCTAAGCTCCGGTGCGACGTTAGCGACTTCAATCCTGGTCTCCAGAGCTTATGGAGCGGGAGATCATAAAAAAATTCAGCAAGTGGTGAACAACTCATGGTCGGTTGCCCTAATTGCGATCGTACTTGTAACGGCAAGCGGGTTGCTGTTCGCGGATACGTTGTTAAGACTCCTTAGTACGCCTGCTGAGATTATGGGAATCGCATCCGGTTATTTGAAGCTTACCATGCTGAGTTTTGCCTTTATGTATATGTCTTATCTGATTGCATCGGTTCTCCGGGGAATCGGTGATACAACCATTCCGCTAATGTTTATTGTCCTTTCAACGGTTGTGAATGCGGTATTGGACCCGCTGCTGATCATTGGATTCGGTCCGATTCCTTCGTTGGGGTTAAATGGAGCGGCGGGTGCGTCTATCCTTGCAACCGGAATATCCGTGGTACTCGGTTTTCTTTATGTGAGATACAAGTATAGAGAAGGGCCGATCAACCCAACCCGTCTGCTCTTTGAGAGAGCAATAATCATGGATATTATGCGGATCGGGCTTCCCTCTTTTGTACAGCAGATGTTAGTCTCGTTGGGCTATGCGGTTATTACGATATTCGTCAATGGCTTCGGCGCTGCGGCAACGGCTGCGTTCGGGGTAGCCGGCAGGATTGATTCCATTGTGGCCATGCCGGCAATCGCTGTCATGATGGCTGCATCCACGCTTACGGCACAGAATTTGGGGGCGGGGAAAGCAGACCGCTTGAAGCATATTCTAGGCTGGGGCATCCTCATTAATATTCCGGTCATTGCTGCGATTTCTTTGTTATGCGTAACGTTCCCCGAAGCGATATTGCAAGTATTTGTAAAGGATGAGGATGTTGTAAGCAAGGGTGTTGAATACTTAAGGCTAGTCGGATTCGGATATTTGTTCTTTATCGTGTTCTATGTCTCGAACGGTATTATCAATGGAGCGGGAAAAACGATCTCAACCATGATCATATCGCTAATTTCTTTATGCCTTGTGAGAATTCCGCTTGCAGCATGGCTGTCCAATACCGAGCTTGGTATCCGGGGCGTTTGGCTTGCTATCGTTCTCAGTTTCGCGGTAACGACAGCAGCAAGTCTATTATATTATTTCTCGGGAAAATGGTTGAAAGGTGTGACCGCAGTACATGATAAGCAAGGTGAAGAACATCCTCTGTCTACAACTTCCGATTGAGTTCACAATAAACGGCCAAAGCCAGGTTATTCGCCTGTATTGTTAAGCGGTGGCGAGGAACGAATTCTTGTAGATGATCGCAGGCGATGCAGTCGTAATTGAAGAAGATGAGCTTTGTATTGCTAACCCGCAGTACACGGTTAGAATTAGTGGAGGCTATAGCATCGGTTCGACGATTGTTGACCTACGAAATAAAAACGTTACTCTGCTATCACGGCGGGTGCTTTCGAGGCAACGTGAACGATGCGTTACAAAACCTGGTGGAACGCTATTCCGAAGCAATGTGACTCTTGCGGCCGGCAGGTGCCTTAATGAACCCGCTGCCGCATCTTTACTCACTACGCAACCATACAAACAAGAATGGTGCTATAATTTGTATACGGTGACGACGTTATTTTTGTAAAGATGAAGGAGTAAGCAGATGCCGAAGAAAATAGCCCCCAGCTTTCTTTTTATTGGAAATCATCCCGTCTTGGACTTTATCAATACGAAGATCGCCGTAGACGGTAAGCCGGTTGATTTACTTGAATCGTTCCCCAATATGCTCGATTGGTTGTACAAAGCGGGCTTTCTTAATGAACAGGAGAGGGGACAATACGAACAAAGCTGGGGAAATAACGACCAAGGGTTCTATGCATTAGAAGCCGCAAGAAAGCTGCGAAGTACGCTGCTGACGATGATCGAGCTTTGCAAGAGTGGAGAAAACATGGAAATTCCTCAGGATTACCTGGAAACTATAAACGACTTACTCCATGATCAGGTTATTACAATGAAGCTTGTATACACAGACCATGGTTTCGTTACAGAGAGGCATGTGAAAATTCAAACGCCGACCGATCTTCTTGCTCCTATTGCCCGGGCAGCTATGGACTTATTTAGCAGAAACACGTTTTCCTTGATTAAAAAATGCGGCAATCCGGAATGTGTGCTGTACTTTTACGATAATAGCAAAAATAGCACACGCCGATGGTGCAGCCAAAAAACCTGCGGTAATCGGATGAAAGTGATGGCCTACCTTGAACGACAGCGGAATGAAATAGGAACGGAGAACGAGTCTTAGAACCTCTAGGGCTCGTTTTTTTTATGTCGTAGGAGGAGGATGAAAGGTTTTATTAATACCCAAAATAGATGTTTACAGGTTAATGAAACAGTGGTATAGTAACCATAAAGTGGTTTTGGTGGTTAATAAAAGAGGTGACGAAGATGACCGACGTATATCATTCGGGTGAGCTGAGCGTTCAAAGGTTAGCCGGTGCGGAAATTGCAGCACAGCAAAACAGCAGAATTGTGAGAACCAGCATCCCCAAAGGTGCCGTTGCCTTCTTGAAAGGTCAAGCTCTGATGATTGTGGCTTCCGTTGACGAGAAGGGAAGGGTGTGGAGCTCGTTCTTGACCGGGGATCCCGGTTTTATCGATGTGGAGGATGAGGTAACGATTACGATCCACTCCGATCCAGTTAAGAATGACCCTTTACTTCGGAATCTGGCTTCGAGCCCCGAAATCGGTTTGTTGGCGATTGATTTCAGCAAAAGAATGAGAATGAGAATAAATGGAACGGGATACTTCGAAGGGGGCCGGCGGCTAGTAGTAAAAACGGAACAAGTTTATGGCAACTGTCCGCAGTATATCCACAAAAGAACCATGTCTCCAAACGGCGTTTTTCAAAGATTGCTGAAGTCTGAGCAACGTGGTCCAGGTCTAACTCCCGAACAACAAGTATGGATTCGAAATTCGGATACATTTTTCATTGGAAGCAGTAGTTCCGAAGGGAAGGCGGATGTTTCACACCGGGGAGGGCCGCCGGGATTTATCAAGGTAATCGATGAAAGGACGCTCCTCTTTCCCGATTATTATGGCAATTCGATGTTCAATACCCTTGGCAATATTTACAGCAATCCAAGTTCAGGGCTGTTATTTATTGATTTCAATAATGGTCACTCGCTGCAGCTAACCGGAAAATCCGAAATTATTTGGGACGTGAATACATTGACCGAGTTTCCCGCGGCAGAACGGATCGTTCGATTCGAGATCAATGAAGTTCTGTTTACCGAGAACGGTACGCAACTAGGTTGGAGCTTTGTCGAGTTTTCCTCTACCATTCCGACGTTGGTAATTCTATGAGGAGGTGCTGCGGATAGGAAAATTAGCAAGTGTTCGTTACTCAGAATCGAAGAAAATGTCATAAACGACAAATTGAGGAGGAAGTTAGATGGTAACTAACAAGTATGTAATCATTATTCAAGCGAATCAACAAGATGTGGGTAAAGCGGTTCATGGATTGTTATACGGACAAGAACTGCACGACGAGGGTTTCGAGGTTGAAATTCTTTTTGACGGATTGGGAACACAATGGCCAAATGTATTCAATAGGGCGGACCACCCCTTCAATCCATTATTTAAGCAGGTGATGAAGTCAGGCATCATTAAGGGCGGCTGCCAGGCCTGCTCCGGATTTTTTGAAGTAGCGGAAGAAGTTCAGTCAGCGGGTGTTCAGCTGTTGGGCAATGAAACGACGGGGGGACATATTCCTTTTGCACAATATATCAAAAATGGATTTATCCCCGTTATTCTTTAAGCGAAAGCTGGCATGATCCGAAGGCGCACTCATCTTTCCGATAAGCTAACATGTAAAAAAACCGCTCGTCCGGTGACCGGATGGGCGGTTTCGATGGGGAGGCAAGCCGGGTACTATCCTTACAGGCGCGACTCCAGCTTGTCGATAATGGACAGAAACTTCGCCGCTTCCCTGGTTACATGAGAGGCCAGCTTCGGATCCAGGATACTGCGTACCTGGCAGTTCTCGATCAGTTTGGTGGCCTGTTCCTTGAAGGCGCGAAGCTCCAAAGCAGCCCCCTTGTAGATCGTCAGCTGATCACGCATGACTTCCGTGGAGGGAGAACCGAAATCCAAATTTCGTGCCTGGTAAACTAACAGTTCAAACTGTTTGCCGAAATCGCGGGAGATATTGATTAGCGTTTCTTCTTGCGGATCAAGCAGATGGGCAATGAACTTGGAATGGTCCGCCATAATCTGCAGGAAGAAGATATTCTCGTCAATCACGTCGTCGGTGACGGGGTGCTCGCGCCGGCTTTGAATTTGCTTAAGGGTCTTTAGAAAATAGACCGCTTCTCTTCTCACATGGTCAATCAGCAAGGGAAAGTTAAACCCTCTTAATTTGCAGAACGATTCTTCCATCACATTTTGCTTAAACAGGGCGATCTTGTGGGTCAAAACAAGCGTATCTTCATTAAGCTTGCTTATTTGTACCGGATCAGCAGGAGTCTTATAGGCAAGATCCAATTGTTTCTCGAAGATGGTCTCAAATTGTTCGGCCTGCTTAATCAAACGCGTAGCATCGGGTGGAAGGCCGGCACGTAAGAAGAAGGCGTGTTCCATCATGATACGCAGCCAGAACTGGTTTTCCTCCAAGGAACGGTCGATGTATTCCTGATCGCTTAGCGTCGTGGAGCCCTGTTCCTCGATGTTGTCGTAATCGGAGTAAATCGACGTAGGGTCGGTAGGGTCCCCCAAATCAAGTTTTGGTAAAAATCGGGGCAGGATGATCGTTGTCACGGTTCATGTCTCCTCCGGTCAGCGCTGGGAGTGTTCTTAATGCGTGCTTCCATTCGGTCTAATACACTTAGATACTTACCTGCTTCTCGAGTTATATGTCCGATGATGTTAAGGTCGGCGATACCCCGGATCTCCTTCTCCTGGGTCAGCCGGTGAATCTCCTCCATGAACCCATGAAAGAGCAGCGTTGAACCGCGGAAAATGGTCAGCTGGGAGAGAAGTGCAGTCTTTGTGGGAGGCTCGATTTCCAAATTTCTCGATTGCATAGTCAACACTTTAAACTTATTGCCCATGAGCCTGGCCAAGTCGAGGATGTCATCCTCGTCGGGGTCGAGAAAGTGAAGGGCGAATACTCCATGCTCGGCCATGATCTTCAAGAAAAACTCGTTATCCTCGACTAGCTCCTCAATTAGCGGGCGTTCCACTCTGCTGTTCAACCGTAAGAGCGTCTTGATGACATAGAGCGGCTCACGCCGGATGTGTTCAGCCGTCTTGGTCCAATTCGTGCCCCGAAACTCGCCGTTGACATTGCGCTCAAACACCTTTTGTTTGTAATCCATAGCTCGTTTCAATAAATCGACACTGTCAAGGTTCAACCGTTCAACATCCGCCGGGTTGGAAGGGGTTCCCCGAAGGGCCCGGTGCAGCTGTTCGGCGAAGGCTTCCTCAAATTCCTCGGCTTGCTCCAATAAGGCCTTTGCCTCATTCGGCAAAGTGATCTTAAGGAAGAAGGCATGCTCCATCATAACCCGCATCCAGAAGCGATTCTCTTCTAGGGAATTCTCGACAAATTCTTGATCGGTCAGTCTGCGCCCTCCGCTCAATCTCTGGAACAAGTCATCCTGGGCAGGCTCTACCTCGGAACGGGGCAAGGCTCCCATTACGCGATCATCCGCGGAAAATTGAGCCGGCTCTTCAACTGCACCCGGCGCTGCGTCTTGAACAGACGTCTCCATTGTTACCTACTCACTCCAAATTCCATATTTTTACCACAACGTCATGTTGCCCTAAGGAACAGGAAGTATTCTTCATGCCTGCGAATCATCATGGTGTCCTCTACGACTTGTAATAAACATTAAACTGTGGATTATCGTTGAATTGGATATTTACCCATGCGTTTTGTTCTGTAATGAATAGACTATGTTGAAATACCCAAGGGGAGGGATTGAATGGGCAGAATTCAAGGACTGCCAGGACTGCCGGGACCCCAAGGACCGCAGGGACCCCAAGGACCGCAGGGGCCACAAGGGCCGCAAGGACCACAAGGACTACAAGGACCGGCAGGTCCTCGTGGGGAAACCGGGCCACAGGGGGCGGCAGGACCAGCAGGCCCACGAGGAGATATCGGGCCGCGGGGTCCCGCAGGTCCGGGTTCTATATTTTCCAGTCAGGCTAATGATACGGTTTCTCTACTACCAACAGGTACGGTCGTCTCTCTGGAGCTTCCGCCGCTTACCGCTTCAGAAGGGGATAGAATTAAACTGGATTCAACGGCGGCAATCACGTTCGGAACGGGCAGCGTTACAGCCTATAGTTTGAATGTTTCTTATGTTTTACGGAGAACAGGGTCATCTCCTGCGATCCTAACAAGCGCCTCCATTACTAGAAGCAGATCATTTTCTGCGGCGGTGACCTCTCAAGATACAGTGTTCCCTACAATTACATGGGTTGATATGCCTCCTGCCGGTACCCATACTTATCGCATTGAAATAAGTGCAACAACGGCGGCCAATATTTCATCTTTACAAGTCGGCAACCGAAATTTGAATGCAATTGCCCAAATTGAGACAGATCCATTCAATATATATGTCCAAGCGGGAGCAGTAGGAGGAAATGGCACTCGGGAACGTCCTTTCGGTACGATATCAGAGGGGATAAATGCTGTTGCACCCAATGGTACGGTTCATATTTTAGCAGGCACTTATGTAGTTACATCACAGATTGCGGTGAACAAGCAGGGAATCACGTTGTTGGGGGAGCCTGGGGTACTAATCAGATCCGAAGCAAATATCATACCTTTCCTCGTAGTAGGCAGCAATATTACATTGGACGGCCTCACGATAACGAGCGATGTTCCTTATGCAAGAGAATTCATTCAAATTGGCGGGAGCAATAATCGGTTATTAAACAATACCATTTACGGACCTCTACAGCCGCTGCCGATGTCAAATTGGGTAGTGAATCGTGCTGTCGTTACACAGTCCAATAACATGACGAATTTACTTGTTCAAGGTAATAGATTCTATTCCTTACGCACGGGGATGTATATAAACCCGGGTACAACCGGCAATATTTTGAATAACGTTGTCTATAATACGAAAGGCGGCTTTCTGGTCGATAGAGCAACTTTTGTGCTTCAAGGAAACTCATGGGGGACGCCGCCTAATGAATTTGATATTGTGCTGCTGCCGGGGACGGCGTTTGGACCACCGTATGACCCGACGACAACATTAAGTGCTCAGAATAATAACGCTACGATATCGGATCAGAGATAATTATCTTTCGCCAGTGATGAGTCTCCAATAGTTGCCCTCTTTAGCAGCCGGCCAATAACGATCGGCTGCCTTTTCATTAGGAAGGGCAATACAGATGCATAAATGGCAAATTATTTTTAGGGCGCCAAGGTTAGTATCATCCCTTTGCCTACACATATGGTATCACAACCGATGTGGTGTTTGACCTGCACTAAGATCTCCATGGTTATTTCTCCCCGGGCTTTCAGTGGCTATCTTTGTTAGCAATTGTTATGTATTTTCCCTCGGCAAGCTTTCTTTTTGTGAATTATTTCCTAACCGGACGGGGCTCTCACTTGGCATTGAATGGATTATTTTGCAGACCGAATTTTTTTATTACAACGATTGGAAGCTGTGGTATTCAGCAATACTATATCCAATTATTTTCTTGATACTTATCGGTAATTTGAAGCTTGTCAGAAAGCTTATACAGCATAGTTAATGGAGGACACCTTGAATAATTACAGAAATGCCGAAAATAAATTCCGCCGCTACAAAGCCCATGTTTCCATTGCCGGTACCACCCAGTTTCATATCCGAAATCCCTACGCTATCGCTTGGTGGTCCGCCGCTTTTCCGGGTTTTGGACATTTACTATTAAGCAAATATTTGCGCGGGCTTTCCTTATTTATCTGGGAAGTGATTGTGAATTATAACGCCAAGATTAATCTGGCCATGGTGTTTTCGTTTAGCGGAAATATAGATTCAGCCAAAGAGGTGCTGGACCCAAGATGGATGCTGATGTATATTCCCGTGTATTTGTTTGGCATATGGGACAGTTATCGGACCTGTGTCGATATGAATAAAGTGTATTTGCTTGCGGAGAAGGAGGATGCACCGTTTAATTCGTTCACCATCGGGGCCATGGAAATCAATTATTTGGACAAGCGCAAGCCCGGGATGACCGTTCTGTGGTCCTTATTCATGCCAGGCCTGGGGCATCTGCATATTCACCGCGTAGTCACCGCTTTTTTCGCGCTCGCTTGGACAATTGTGTTTCTATATTTCTCCAAGCTGCTGGTCGCCGTCCATTACCTGTTTCATGGGCAAATTACAGAGTCGACAGCGGTGCTTGACATACAATGGCTGCTCTTTATGCCTTCCATGTGGGGGTTTGCAGCTTATGACTCGTATATAAACACCGTAGAAAACAATAAGCTCTTTGACAGTGAACAAAGAAATTTTCTGATCAAACATTACCAAAAACCAACATTCCGGGTGAAGAAGGGCAAGGTTGTGAGATAAAACGATGGTACAGATTTTTTCGACCTTTGAGCACTCCACCAATTTAGAATTGGCCATTATGGAGCTGGAGAAAAACGGTATTGGGAAAGACCATATTTTCGCCGTACCCTTAACAAACCGCAAAACGGAGAGGCGATTGTTTGACAGCATTCACAACGCAGACGGCATTTCATTGACTAGCACGGGAGCAGCTCTCGGAACTGCGCTTGCTGTCGTTGGGGCCAGTGTCGGGTACAAGCTGGCATGGGGGCCCATTTACTGGGGGCTGATCGGTGCGGCAGGCGGATTTGTCTTTGGGGTTTGCATCGACTTATTCTATTACAAAGTCATCAAAAAGCAGCAGCGTCTGCTGCGCGGAAAAAATTCAGAGGTTATCCTCGTGATTGAGTGCGAGGAAGCAAAAGCGGATACGGTGGAAGCTGTGTTATGGCATCATTTCGCGATCGGGACAGCACGGGTAGTGTGAAAAAGGGGCGCCCATCGTCACAAAGCCAAGTGGTTCGCCGACCGTTACGCCATGGAAAGACAGGGAGGGGCCCCGAGGTACCTATTGAATCAAAAGGCAAAGGGAGCTAGCTGCTCCCTTTACCTCACTTCGTCTCAATTAGTTTACGATACGTACGTCGTCGATGTTTAACCGCTGTCCGGATGTTCCGGACACGACGATGCGGAAACGGACGGAAGAAGCTTCATTCACGGCAATGATTTGCTCCGTCAGCGTTGCCGACGCTGTGACAGCCGCAGTCACATCGGTCCAAGTTGAACCGTTGTTTACCGATTTTTGCAGCTTCCATGTTGCACCGGAATCGCTGCCGAAGTTGGCCACGAAGAATTTGACCTCCTTCGCGGAGGCTGCGTTGAAGTTCATATCGAGGGAGCCGGAGGCTCTGATTCGGGCTGACTGCAGGCCGTTCTTCTTGTCGGTGCTTAAGTTACCGATCAGTGCGTTGTTAAACGCCCAGGAACCGGTAGACAATGTAACGCTGCCGTTCGCATAAGCGCCTTTGGTTCCGGACTCAAACGTTTCGTTCAGCAATACGGTCGATGCCGCGGTGACCGTAATGGCGAAGGTATCGCTCACGGTCCCGCCGTGGCCGTCATTGGCCGTAACTGTAATGCTGGACGTACCGACGGATACCGGAGTGACGGTGAGCTGCTTGCCGCTTACGGACACGGTGGCGATGCTTGCCTGGCTGGAAGCGGCGGTCAGTGTCAATGTGTCGCTGTCCGCATCCGCGAATGTATTCGTCGCATCGATAACGACAGCGCTGCCGCCTGCTGCAGCCGAAATGTCCGCAATCGGATTCGTTACGGTTGGAGCGTTATTGCTGCTAACTACCGTATGCGTGCCGAGTCCCGACGCATAATCCGTCGCATACGTATCCCATTCCGTGCTGTTGTAGGCAGTCGTGCCGGAGGTCACGGTGCTTTTGCGGGCAAGCGTCTTATCCGTGCCGAAAGCCGTCCCCGCCGTTCCAATGACATCGACGATAGTCCCATTTTTCTTCAGCGTTACGGCATCGTCGCCGTTAAAGACGATGCTGCCGCTGGTTGCGTCCGCAGCACTAAGAATGGACGAGCCTGCGCTCGAATGCGCAAGAACATAAACATCTCCGTTCGCTAGCGTGCCGCTTAACGGAATGGCGGTGCTCGAATTCGACTGCGTAATCGTATAAGCGGACAAGTCTACGGAAGCGCCGGTTCCATTGTAGATTTCAAGCGCCTTGTTGAAGCCGGAGCCTTCTACGTACTCGGAGAAGAACAGGTCACCTGTGGCGCTGCCGCCGCCATTGCCGCCCCCGTTGCAATATCCGTAGCCGAAGGAGCCCGGTTTGAACGTGCAGGTGTCCCACCACTTGTAGCCCGCTGCGGGCGCAGACCACGGCTCGGCCTGAGGCTCTGTCGAGGACATAGGGTCTTCCATGGCCAGCAGTGTCGTAACCGGGTCGAGCTGCAGTCCGCTTACCTGACTTAAGCTGGTATACGATTCCTTCGTGGTGAGCCAGTTCACCATGTTGACAAGGAGAACGCCGTCGTTCTGTTCTTTAAAGCCGTCATACGTTTTCTTCGAACCGCCCGTTTCTTCACGAAGGTATTTCGGTGTCGCATCCTCCACTGGTGAGGAGTCGCCGATGAAGGCAGCTTTGCCTGCGCCGACCTTCGAGACCGCGGCATAAGGCCCTTCATTGCGGCCTCCGCCTTCATATACGCCTTGATCGACCGCGTTCGCCCATTTAGCAGTGGTAGCAGGCAGATAGACGATGCCCTTCGCCTTCTGCGGATCGGTGATCGCGAGCGTCGAGCCTGCGTGCATGGCAACGGCAGATACTCCCTGCGTAATGTTGAATGCTTGGGAAGGGGCTACAATATCAGTGGCCGTAACGTCGCCGATCGCATTGTAGCGGAAACGAACCCCAAAGTTGGAGCCGAGCCAGTCGGAGCTGGCCACATCCTGCATGGCTGCAGAACCGGCCTCTTCCGTGCTCATGCCTTTGGCCGGGTTGCTCCACGCGCCTCGGCGGTATCCGTTGAACGCTTCGGAGGAGTCCCAGCGGTTTTTGTTGCGGTCGGCATTATAGTGGTCGGCGATAAAGAAGATGCTTCCGCCGCTTTGGACGTATTGCAGCATGGCGGCCTGTTCGGTAGTCTTGTAAGGAATGTTGGCTTCGGGGATTACGAATACATCGTAGCTGGAAAGGTCGGCATACGTAAGCGGAGTCGTTTTGCGGAGCTCCTTGACATAGTAACCGTTGTTCGCCAGTGCGTTTGCAAAATCCGAAAATGCGCCGTCAATGACCCAATCCGCAGCACCGGCAGTCTGGCCGTGTGTGTTGTCAAACAAAACCTTCTTCCCGTTGGCGGTTCCAACAGGCTGCAGCTCGGGAGCCGGATCCAGCTGGCTTTCCGCGCTTGCCGCGGGGACTAGGCTTCCCAGCATTAGCGAGGCGGCGATCAGCGAGGCGTAAACCTTGCGGTTCAAGGTGCGAACGTACGATTTCAAATCATTTTCCTCCTTAGTTGATAATAAGTACTGCGATAGATACAATAAACCACCTTCCGAGATGCGGGCTTGTATGCCCGAAACCCATCATCGCACAGATTCTGTTAAAAATGTGTTAAATTATTAATAAATTATAATAAACAAGCCCGGAGAGCCGGTGACTGGGAATTGGATGATTGGTCGCAATGATAAATAAGGGACAGACCCTTAATTTTATAGAACCGAAGGAGCGGTAGAAATGGCGCGCGTGTTATTCATTAACGGCGGATCAGAGGGGCATATCAATCCAACGATTGGCGTCGTGCAGGAGCTGATTTCGCGTGGGGAGGAGGTTGTGTATTTTTGTATCGAAGCTTTTCGGGAGCGTATGGAGAAGACAGGAGCTTCCGTCCGAACATTTGATGGTCAAAAATTGATTAAAGCCTTTGTCTCGGGCGGAAGAAGCTATTTGCTCGAAAGAGTCAACGGTCTTCTACTTACGGCAGATATCGTCATACCAAGCGTTCTTGAACAGATTCAGGGAGAGCATTTTGATTACATTATCCACGATTCCATGTTCGGCTGCGGCTCTTTGCTGGCGCAAATGCTCAAGCTTCCTGCCATCAGTTCTTGTACTTCTTTTGCGCAGACGAAAGAATCGTTCGATAAAACGCTGGAACCATTCTTTACGGAAGTCCCGGCAGAAATCGTTAAACCGATCGCCGATACATTTCAAAATCTGACGGCCCTGGCGAAGATTCGATTTGATGTGGAAATCCATTCTCCTTACGAAGTGTTTTGTAATCCTGCCCCGCTAACCATCGTTTATACGACAAGGGAGTTTCAACCTGATGGAACATCGTTCGGCCAGACTTATAAATTCGTCGGTCCATCCATCTCTTCACGATTCACGAAGGAAAGCTTCGATTTTCCTGCCATCAAGGGGACAAACCCGACATACATTTCGCTCGGCACCGTGTTTAACCAATCGATTGATTTCTATAGGCTGTGTTTCGAGGCATTCGGGAATACCGACCAAACGATCGTCATGTCGGTGGGGAACAGGGTTCAAATTTCCGATTTAGGGGACATTCCTCAAAACTTCATCGTCAAAAATTACGTTCCACAGACGGATGTACTGCAATATGCCCAGCTATTTATTACCCATGGCGGGATGAACAGCACCCATGAAGCTCTCTATTACGGGGTTCCGCTCATCGTTATCCCGCAAAGCGCCGATCAGCCGATCATTGCCGGGCAAGTCGCTGCTATTGGAGCGGGCATCTCATTACAAAGGCAAAGCTTGACCGCCAATCGGCTGCGTGAAGCCGCAGATCATGTGCGCAGCAGTTTCTCTTTCAAGAAAGCCGCTTCCGGCATGGGGGAATCCTTTCGGCGGTCGGGCGGGTATCGCCAAGCCGTTGATGAGATTTTCGAATTCAAAAGACGGCATCACATGTAAAACTAAAGTTTGGCGGTCCGGCTCACCAAACGGCGGAATTTGATAAACGATACGATCCGCCAAGGAATAATATAGCCGAAGGCCACCGTCATGAATAGGGCTGCTTGCCCTTGGGGGTCCATGCCCTGCAGCTCTTGCCGAAGAAGTAACCGGATGAGAACAATACCTGCAAAGGCGACGACAAATCCCCAGTTCTTCTTGGCATAAACAAGGTTATCTTCGCGAATCTCATAGCTCGTGGTCCAAATCAGCGGGATGGATAACACCACACCCAGACCAAAGGCGGCTCCATAAGCCCACATAGGGACAGTGAGATCCGGGTTGAAGTCGGTTGGATAAATTTGTAAAAACAAAAACCCGGCGATTCGGCCGGGTTTCACTTTTTATGGAATTGCGCACAGAGTGACTCTGTGGTATCATGAAAAAACCACTGTGGTCAATTTCGAAAATTGAACGTAATTGCCGCATCTTATCTTCACTATAATCTTATCACACGCCATCGCGGTTTGTCAAACGTTCTTTTTTCATCAGTGAAAACGGGAAGGAGCGTATTCAAGAGCATGATCAACGAGAAGGATTGGAAGCAAGAGCAGGAGCGGCTGGAGCAGGTGACGGAAAAGCTGCAGGAGAGAATCGCCGAGCTGGAGCCGGAGGTGGCCGGCTTGCGGAATCAGGCGGGGGACATCCGCAAACGATTCTGGGAAGAAGTGACGGTCAACACGAGCACCCAAGAGGATTTTGAGGAGACCTTCTACAGTATTAAGCAGCAAGAGGCGTTGTTGTCGGAGCGGGAGCGCAGTTACCGGCTGCGAATGCAGCAATGGAAAGGCATGAAACGGCTGCTGAAGTCGCCGTACTTCGGGCGGATCGACTTCCAAGAGGATGGCTTGGGCTTCAGCGAGCAGGTCTATATCGGCGTATCGTCCTTCGTCGACTCGGATGGCATGAGTTTTCTGGTCTATGACTGGCGTACGCCTATTGCGAGCATGTACTACGACTATTCCCCGGGCAGAGCCGCTTACGACACGCCGGGCGGACGCGTTGAAGGGACGATGGAGCTGAAACGGCAGTACCAGATCCGCGACGGCCGGCTTCTGAATGTGTTTGACACCAGCGTAACGATTGGCGACGAGCTGCTGCAGCAGATGCTCGGTATGGGTGCGGACTCTCAGATGAAGAGTATCGTGGCGACGATCCAGAGGGAGCAAAATGCCATTATCCGCGACGACACAAGCCGGATGCTCATTGTGCAGGGGGCGGCCGGCAGCGGGAAGACGTCCGCGGCGCTGCAGCGGGTGGCGTACTTGCTGTACAAACACCGGGAGCGGCTTAAGGCTGACCAAATCGTTCTGTTCTCGCCGAATCCGATGTTTAACAGCTATGTGTCCACCGTTCTTCCCGAGCTCGGCGAAGAAAATATGCAGCAGACGACCTTTCAGGAATATCTTGAATACTGGCTGGGGACGGCGCTTCGTCTGGAGGACCCTTTCGATCAGATCGAATACGTGCTGACGGAACAATCCACACGAGAGTATGAGGCCCGGTTGCAGGGGATCGAATATAAGGCGTCCGGAGCGTTCCTTCAAGCTCTCCGGAATTATGCGGAGTGGCTCGGGCGGGAGGGCATGCGATTCCATAGCATCCGCTTTCGGGACCGCGATTTGATCACTGTCAAACAGATGGAAGACCAGTTTTACAGCTATGATCCTTCCATCCGCTTGGCCAATCGCGTCGACTTGCTGCAGCAATGGCTCTTGCAGGAGCTGACCTTGCTGGAGCGCAAGGAGCGGGAAGAGCTCTGGGTGCAGGAGGAGCTGAATTATCTCGATAAGGAGCAGTACGTCGCCGCGTATAACGAGCTGAACAAAACGATAGGTGTCTTTGCCTTCGCCGAGCAATATGAAGAAGTTCAAGAGGCGCTGAGTAATAAGATCCGGCGGGACGAAAGGGACTTCGACTACGCCGAGCGGGAGGAAGAGGTGCTGCGCCGCATGGTCGTGAAGGAGCACTTTCAACCGCTGAGGCGGAGCGTGAAGCGGAAGGCGTTTATCGACACGGTTGGACTGTACGCCCAGCTGTTCGGCGATAAGGATGTTTATCGGACGATGACGAAGGGGAGCGAGGTGCCGGAGCACTGGCCGGACATCTGCAAGCAAACCAAGGAGCAGCTTGATCGGCATGAATTGTTTTATGAGGATGCGACACCGTATCTGTATGTCAAAGAGCTCGTCGAGGGCGTCCGGATGAACACGGAGGTACGGCATATCTTCGTCGATGAGGGACAGGATTACTCGATGTTTCAATACGAATTTCTCAAAAGGCTGTTTCCTCGGGCCCGCATGACGGTATTGGGCGATTTCGGGCAGGCCATCTTCACGCAGTCGACGCAATTGGACGGAGAGGACTCCCCGCTCACCCGGTTATACGGCGAGTCGGATACCAGGCTGATTCGCCTCGTCCGCAGTTATCGGTCTACCCGCGAGATCGTGGAGTTTACGAGGTCGCTGCTGCCGGGCGGCCGGGAGATCGTGCCCTTCGAAAGGAGCGGGAAGAAGCCGCTTCTTTCCAGGGCGGACAGCGGCGAGCAATTGGCGGCGCGAATGGCGGAAGACCTCGCGGCGCTTCAGGCGGAAGGCTTCGCCTCGATCGCCATCATTACGAAAACATCCGCCGAAAGCTTGGAGGCATACAACCTATTGACCGCGCAGGGATGCCCGTCGCTGCGGCACATTACGAAACAAACGCCGACTTTCGAGAAGGGAACGCTGGTCATTCCCGCGTATCTCGCGAAGGGCGTTGAGTTCGACGCCGTTCTGATCTATGATGCTTCTTCGCGGACGTATCATCGGGAAAGCGAGCGCAAGCTTTTTTATACGGCATGCACGCGTGCCATGCATCGGCTTCTGCTATACGCGACAGGAGAATGGACGCCATTCGTTCAAGCATTGGATGCTTCATTGTATGAGGTAAAGTGCATCTAATCCGGTAAAATGCAGCCCGGTACCGCACCGGTACCGGGCTTGTTCTATCCCATGAAAATGAAATATTAATTCTCGGCGTTGCCGTGCTGCCGATACCAATCATTGGCTTCCTGCAGCACTTGGGCTCCGCCGGTATTCATAAACTCTTTGACAAAATCATGGAAATAGTCTACAGGCTTTTCGCCGGTGATGATGGAGAAATAAGCTTTATTTTTCAGCTTGATCAGCTCGGGTCCATTCTTGATTAAGGAGGGAGTGGCCACTTCCAAAGCATTGTAGATGCCGTCCCGATCCAGGCCCAAGGTCGAAGCCCATTGCTCTCTGCGTTCCGCAGGCTTCGAGGGCACGGTCATGCCGATATTGGCGCCGATCGTGTTCTGAAAGCTGAACATATTGTCGTAGGGAGGCAGCAGGATGAAGTCGTTCTTCGAGGCGTCCGCCCATTTCCAATGCTTCCCCTGCGTCCCATAGATCATCGACGTATGGATATCCGGATCGGGGTTGGCGCTGACGTAGTCGAGTATCTGAAGAATCTTCTCCATTTTGCCCGGTTCCTTGGCCGCGTCGGCGCCGATCGCCGTGAAGCTCATCAGCATATCGTAGGCTTTGGAGCCCCGCTGGCCGCCCGGTCCGCTGATCGGCTGGCCGAACACAATCCGGGCCCCCGGATTCTTGGCGGTAAGCTCCTTCGCATTAAAGGAGGCTTCTACGGGAGTCTCGCCGCCGTTCGAATTCCATACCTCGTAATCGCCGTTCTGTATCCAATGATAGTAGTTGCCCATGGAGGTCATGCCGATTTTGCCGTTGATGAAGGGATGGGACAGATGCTTGTAGCCTCCCTTATTTTCCCCGGTAATAAATTCAGGATCGATAATGCCGTCCCGGTACCATTGGCGCAGATAGTGCAGGGCCTCCGTCATTTCCGGCTGAAGGGCTCCGATGACCAGATTCCCGTCCTTCACATTGAAGTAGAGCTGATCCGCGAAGACGATTTGCCCGAACGCGCCGAAGACGACATTCATGCCTTCACTGGACAAGCCGTACGTATCCTTGATGCCGTTGCCGTCCGGATCCGCATTGGCGAATGCGTAGATGACCTTCTCGAAGTCAGCAAGGGTTTCGGGAACCGGCAGGCCCAGCTTATCGAGCCAATCCTTTCGATAGACCACGGGGATGCGATAAATATTCGTCGGGTTGATGACAGGGATGCCGTAATAGTTTCCATCGATCTTACCGTAGTCTTGGTAGGCGGGAGCGAAGTCCCGGATGGCCTTCATAATGTTCGGAGCGTTCTTGTCCAGCATGTCCTCGGGAATTTCGGCCAGCATGCCTTGCCGTTGATATTTCAGAAGGTCCTTGGTCTGGCGGATTCGGAAGAGATCGGGAATAGCGCCCTGCGCCAGCTTCATGTCGAGCAGCGCTTCATAGCGGTTGTTCTCCAGATTCCACACATTCAGATCGACGTTAAATTGATCTTCCACATACTTGACCATCTCCGCATTCTCGGGAACGGGGAGATTCTGATGCATCGTCCAGGAAATCCGGTATTGCGGAGCGGCCGAAGCTGCTTGGGCATGCCCTTCGTCAGCAGCATACAAAAGGCCCGACTGGATGCCGCAGCCGCTTAGGATGCCCATGGCGAACACCGGCAGCAGGACTGCAAACGAGCGTATTCCCTTTATCTTCACCTTGCAACCGTCCTTCATTGATAAATTCTTACCGTTCAGGGGAAGCCCGATTGACTACACCTGATTAACCGAATTCCGCAAATAATCCTTGGGTGTACAGCCGTGCAGCTCCTTAAATTTCTTAATAAAATAGGCCGCAGTTCCGTAGCCGACCGAAATCGCGATTTGTTCGACGGTCAGCTTGTTGTTTGCGATCAGCGCCTTGGCCGCTTCCATTCGCCGGTTGGTGACATAGTCGGTATAGGTGACGCCGAGCTCCTCCTTGAAGAGCTTGCTCAAGTACTTCGGACTAATGAACACTTGAGCCGCCACGACATTCAGAGAGAGATCCTCCGACAGATGCTCCTCGATATATTGCCTCGCGGCCTCAATGCTGGAGACGGCTCTGTCGCTATTGCGCTTCTCCATCTGCGCGATGAAGGCCGTGACCGACTCCGTCAGCCAATCACGGAAATCGTCGATGTTGGCAAGCTTGATGTATTGATTGTACAGATCCAAATGATCCTGAGCCGGATGCTTATAGCGCACGCTCTTCAAATAATCGGAGTAGACGAATACGGTATTGGATAGAACAAAATGGCAATAGTCGGCGGGATATCTGCCTTCCCGTATCGCCATGACCAGCTGCTCGACTGCCATGGCGATCTCTTGCAGCTGACGGCCGGGCAATTTGTCCCTAAACCTCGTGAGCATCGATTGGGGGATTTCGTCCAGGCTGTTCTCGCGGTCCAGGAGGCGACGATCGTTCAGAATCGATAGCTCCGGCAGGAAATACCCGTATTTCATTAAGGTCCGAGCTTCACTGTAGCTCATATGGACATCGCGCAGCTCCTGCACCCAAGACCCCCAAGAAACTTGAAAATCAAGCTTGAGCTGCCGCCGGCCCTCCGTTAACACATGAAGGGAGAGCTGCTCCAAAATCGCGTCATCCACTTGCCCGGCACAAACGATGACGACGATCTTCTTATCCGGAAGCTCTTCCGCGAGCAGATGGCAGTCCGGCAGTGACGCAGACTCCAGCTGGCTCATGATCCCATTGACCGCATCCTGCATGTCCCGGGAGCTTAATCGGGCAAAAGCCTCGCTCGAACCCAGGAGGATGCAGCAGTAATGAGAGTACTCCTGAGGAATCTCTAATAATGGGAGCGATTCAGCCCATTCCTCGCGGCTAGAGCTGCTCTGGAGCATATTCAGCACGATATTATGCCGGATCACGGTGCTGTTGGCCTGCAGCGTCTCCTCCAGGCTGCTGACTTTATCGTTTAGCCTAATGAAGGCGTTGTCGATCAGCCTGTACTCATTCGTTACATGTCCAAGAGCAGGGTCGGACAGGTGCTTGATTTTCCCGACGAGCCGTTTGACCGGACTGTAGTTCGCTTTGGCCCATATTCGGGATAACGCGATGCCGATCAGGATGGCAAACAGACAGATGCCGAGGATCAGCTTTTGCACGAATATCGATTTTTCATAGAAGGAGTCGGCCGGTGCGGCGCTGTAAATCTTCCAGCCGGTCGATGGCAGCGTCCGGTAGGAAACGACATAGGAGTCGCGATCGATCGTATCGCTGAAGCTCCCGGACGCGGTATCCGACATCAGCGCCTGAGTGATGCTTGAGCCGTAGTCGCTGCGCTGGCCTAAGGTACCTTTATCGGAGTCGCTGATTTTGCTGCCGAACCGGTCCAATATAAACGTGCTCGCGTACTGCGACGGCATCATATTGTGAATAATCCCGCTGATCGCGCTCTCCTTCACATCAATCGCAATCAACAGGTCATGGCTTACGCCGTCGGCCTGCAGAGGATAGCTGTGCGTATAGGTAATCAAAGCGTTGCCATTGTCGCCTGACAGTCCGGAGAAAATATCTTGCGGAACCGTACGGGTCGGCGTCCACAGGCTGCTTTGCTTATTGCTTCGCATTTCGCCGATCCACTCCGCAAGAAAGGCGGAGCCGCCGCCTTGATCTGCCTTCAGGATGAGCCCGTAGACCGACGACAGCAGAACATGCTGCCCGGGATCATAGAGATGCACCGCATGTACGATGTCCGAGTTGCTCGTTACTTTAGACTTCAGCAATTCCTGCAAATCGATCACCCTGCTGGGGCGGCTTGGCAAGGAAGGGTCGGCCAGCCAGCGGACATCGACGGTTTTGTCGAGAGCGATATCCAGGTAAATCTGCTGAACCCGCTGCAGCACCGTAGCTTCTATCGTTTGAACGGTGTGCTCCAGGATCAGCTGATTCTTGCTGCGCAAGTCTTCCTTGTAATTGTTTGAGAAATAAATATAGAAGACGGAGCAGAGCAAGAGTACGATGACGAGCACGATAGATATATAGGAAACGGCCAGGTTGGCAAAGACGGAGTTCCATTTTCGATTCAAGTTTACCCGCCTCCCGCTGTCATAGATTTCGCGATATCGTACCGCTTATCTCCATGAAACCATACTTACGTAAAGCCAATGTTAAAATCGCCGCTTTCCGATCAAGATGATCCCAAACTGATAGAAAAGGGAAATTGTTATATTGTGGCGCAGCATGGCCCGGTGCTACATTGATTCCGAATCGGAACCTCAAACAAACAGAGGAGTGGACAAGTCTTGAAACTGCAAACGAAAAGAAAGCTCGTATCGGCAACACTAGGTGTGTTACTGCTTGCGAATCCCATCGGCGCAAACCTTGCCCATGCATCGACAGCCGTTTCCTCCATCGATCTGCCGGCAGCCCCGGAGTGGGGACATTTTGTAGACAATTACAAGAACAATACGTCCGTGAATTTGGCGGTCTATTCGAACCCTGCGATCGGCGTTCTGTCCCAGTTCCTGAAGTTGTGGACCCCCGGGACGGCTTGGGATAACGGCACCAAACTGAACAGCGATGTGCTGGACGCCAACATTCAATATGTCGCCGATCTGGCGGTTACCCGCACGGCGGAAGAGGAAGCGAGGGCGTACTTCGACGACCGCAGAAACCAAACCTATGGGGCGATAGACGGTCTAGGTTCTTTGGCCGATGTGTACCGCACCAAGACAAATACTTACACCACGATTACGAGCATCCCGGCCGATGCAACAACGAAGAAGTACGACGACGGCAACAATCAAAATAAAGGCGGCGATTCGGCCTCCGAGCTCGGCAAGATGGTCGACTTGATCGGCACGCTGCGGGGCAATTACGCTTCCACGAACCCGGCTAAAAATTATTACAGCTATCCGCGGCCATGGCGCTGGAAGGATACCTCCATCATTGTGCCTGCGCTAGTTCCGGCGAGAAGCAGCAATCCGGCCACGGACGGCGGCTTCCCAAGCGGCCATACGAACGCTTCGTATCTTGCCGCTTATGCGCTGGCTTATGCGGTGCCCGAGCGGTTCCAGGAAATGCTGACCCGGGCTTCGGAGATGGGGCACAGCCGGATCGTAGCGGGCATGCACTCGCCGTTCGATGTGATGGGCGGACGGGTTATGGCCACGGCCCTGGCGGCAGCTACCCTGGCGGACCCGGCTAACGCCGCGCTGAAGCGGGAGGCTTATGACCAGGCCCATAACATCTTGTTGAAGGAAACCGGCACAGCGGAGGATCGGTTCAGC
Source organism: Paenibacillus chartarius (assembly GCF_042432825.1). NCBI lineage: Bacteria > Bacillati > Bacillota > Bacilli > Caryophanales > Paenibacillaceae > Paenibacillus > Paenibacillus chartarius. Next base: position 43,438 of record NZ_JBHLWN010000122.1, read on the forward strand.
GATTATGCGGCCAACAAAACGCAATTTAACCAGCGCTTGACCTACGGATTCAGTCCGATCGGCTCCACGACGGAAGCGATGGTCGTCCCGAAAGGCGCCGAGGTGCTGCTGGAGACTCGCCTGCCATACTTGAGCGGCGATCAGCGCCGTGAGGTTCTGGCTACGACGGGCCTGCCGTCGGGCTATCCGCTGCTCGATGACCCGGAGGGATGGGGACGATTGAATCTGTTCGCCGCGGCGGACGGGTACGGAGCATTCCATAGCGACGTTACGGTGACGATGGATGCCTATAAGGGCGGCTTCTATGCATCGGACCGCTGGCGCAACGACATCTCCGGCACGGGCAAGCTGACGAAGGAAGGCACCGGCACGCTGAAGCTGCTGGGCAGCAATACGTATTCCGGTGGTACCCAGGTTAACGCAGGTACGCTTGAGGCCGGTTCGGCCACGGCATTTGGCAGCGGCAATGTGGTAAATACAGGCGGCACGGTGTCGGAACATGTGTACGGGAAAATGACCGTCGGAGGAGGCTTTACCCAGGCGGCTGGAGGTACGCTGGAGCTGAATATGGCCAGCGCTAGCGATGTGCTTGAGGTCAAGGGCGCGGTAAACGCGAACGGCAAATTGCGCGTGAAGTTTGCGGACGGCTACGTGCCGAACATCGGCAGCATTCCCTTGATAAGCTCCGGTGCTAACCAACGGAGCGGGGAATTCTCCTCTGTGGAAGTTGAGGGATTGCCGAGTCAGTATCGTGCCCAGGTGGTCTATGGTTCGAGCCAGGTTGTACTGGCGGTATCGATTGCGACGAATACGACGGATGATGACGACGACTCAACGGGTTCGACGAATAACGGCCCAACAAGCTCCACCACGAACAACTCGACAGGTACAGTAACTCCGACACCTTCTAAGGACGAGACTGCTAACGGCGGTACGGAGAAGCCTTCGACCGCGGTGAGTCCATTCCAATCGGCAGTGGTGAGCAAGGACGCGGTCCTCAAAGCGGTTAACGACTCCATTGCCGCAACGAAGAATGAGAACAAAACGTTCAGCGATATCGTGAATCACTGGGGCGCCAAGACCATTGCGGCAGCCGTGAAGCTGCAGATTGTCGACGGGTACGGGGACCGCACGTTCCGCCCGAACGCCTCTGTCACAAGAGCGGAATTTGCCGTCATGATCACCCGCGCATTCGGGTTGGCAGCAAGCCCTGTATCGGCCGGCTTCGCGGATACGTCCTCACATTGGGCCGCTGCTTCCATCGGGGCATTGGCGGGCAAGGGAGTCGTGACCGGCTATGAGGATGGCAGCTTTCATCCGGATGCTGAGATCTCCCGCGCCGAGATGGTCGTAATCCTGTCGCGCATGCTGAATCTTAGCGTGCTCTCGACCGGCACACCGGCCAGCTTTGCAGACGTGAGCGGCGGACACTGGGCCGCGAAGGAGATCGGGCAGGCGTCGGCGGCGAATTTGGTGCAAGGGACTGGCGCCTCTACATTTGCTCCGGGCAATCATGCTACCCGCGCAGAAGCGCTGACGCTCATCATCCGCGCTTTGGAGAGTGACAGCTTGGTCAAGGAGTTAATCGAAGGACTCATGTAACGGTAACGATACTAGGGTAACGAGAGCGAAATGGTTCGTTTAACGACGGACTATTTCGCTCTTCGCATCTATTAATTAACGTAGCGATATCTACCTCCCAAGCTCCCTCTTTACTTCCTCTATAATTATCCTCACTCCCTCTTCGATTCTTTCCGGCTTGACCTGAGAGATACTAATTCGCAAAAACTTTTCCCGCTCAAGCCAGTTCGTCAAGTAAAACGGTTTACCGGTCACAGCCATCACATTCCTCGCCGACAGCCGCTTCATCAGCCGGTCCAAGTTAACGGGCTGCGGCAGCTTAAACTGAATATAGACGCCGGAGTCGACCCCCGACAATTCCACCCATCCCTCGCCGTTGTAACGGCTTACCGCATCGTTTACCGCCCGGACCCGCGCCGCGTATTGGCTGCTGATTTTTTTCTTATGCCGTTCATACATGCCGTTTTTGATATATACATCGAGCGCCGCCTGCGACAGCAGGGAAGTATCGGTATACCCTTTGCAGGCGTGGAATGTCTCCGCCAAACGTTCGGGAAGCACGACCGCACCTAAGCGCAAGCCCGGGAAAATAATCTTGGAGAAGCTCTTCACGTAAACGACATGCGATGTCCGGCTATAGGCGTAAATAGGCTCAAATGCCTTGTCTTCTCCTAAATCGCCCATGTAGTCGTCTTCAACGACGTACACATCGTATTTGCCCGCCAGCTCGGCGATGGACTTCCGCTCTCCAGCGTTATACGTGGTGCCTAACGGATTGTGGTATCGGGACATGGTGTAGAAAAATTTGATTCCGCCGTTCTTGAACTTCCGCTCCAGCTCCTGCAGATCAATCCCGGCTGCATTGCGCGGAATTCCGACTACCGGAATGCCCTCCGCCTCAAGATACCGCAAGTAGATATTGTAACTGGGCTGCTCAACCAGAATGGTTTCTTTTCGGTTTGGAAACGGCATCTTGGACAAAACCTCCAAAGCCCGTTGAGCCCCCGAGGTAATCATGATCTGCTCCATCTTGGCAAATACCTGATCATTCGCCAAATGGGACACCAGTGTCTGGCGCAGCTTCGCCATCCCTCTCGTATTCCCGCCGGTAAACAGTTGCTGCTTATACGTATCAATCGCCTTGTTCAAGCAATGCTGAAAGTCCAAATAAGGAAAAACGTTACTATCCGGCATTGCCGATGAAAAGTCAATCTTGCCGTCATCCTTGCCGGCGGATTCGGCTTCCGGCTTGTCAACGACATAGTACCCGCTCTGGGAAATCGAATAGATGGCGTGGCGCTTTTCCAGTTCCGCGTAAGCCCGGACGACGGTACTGACGCTGCAGCCGTACCGTTTCGCGGCATCGCGGACGGAGGGCAGCTTTTGGCCCGGGCGGTAGTGCCCTTCATTCATTTTAAGTTCCATATCGGACAGGATAGACATGTATCTTTTCACGCTGCACCCCCTTCTTGCCGTTCTCATTATACTTGATATAAATAACTGTATCGATACAGTTCCGGAAATTTGATGTTGCCGGCAGCTGCATCTCGTTTTACCATTTGCAGTATTAGCTCCATGTTCGCGAACATGAATCGATTTTTTAAGGAGGGCACGTGCTTCGATGAATCCATCCGGATTGAAACTTGCTTATCTGTGCGCGGTTATGAATGCCATAATCATGGGATTTTCATTTTTGTTTACCAAGATTGCGCTCGAATTCGCTGAACCCTTGGATACGCTGACATTCCGGTTTGCAGCATCATTCGCCGTAATGACCATTCCCGTTCTTCTGGGCAGGGTTCGTTTGAATTACCGCGGAAAGAAGCTTTACAAGGTGCTGCTTTTGGCTGCTCTGTATCCGCTTGGGTTTTTCACGCTCCAAGCCTACGGTCTTCAGCATGCGACATCCGGCGAAGGGGGCATTTTGTTTGCTTTCACGCCGGTTTTAACGGTACTGCTGGCTTTCCTGTTGTTGAAAGAAACGACCACCATCCTGCAAAAGCTATCCATCTGTTTGTCGGTCAGCGGAGTCCTGTTCATCTTTATGATGAAGGGCAGCGGTATCGATTGGTCCAACATGACGGGAATCCTTCTCTTGTTCTTGTCTTGCGTGGCAGTGGCAGGGTACAACGTGCTCGCAAGGCGGCTGCTCAAATCGTTCACTCCTGCCGAGATTACGTATGTCATGCTGGGGGTTGCCTTGCTGTCCTTCCTTTCCGTTTCGCTGGCCAGACATGCAACCGCAGGAACGCTCGATCAATGGTTCTCTCCGCTTGCCAGCGGCCCGTTTATCGCGGCCATCCTCTATCTTGGCATCTTGTCCACATTGGTTACGGCGCTTAGCTCAAACTATGCTTTGTCCAGAATCGAAGCATCCAAAATGAGCGTATTCTTCAATTTATCGACCATTGTGTCTATCGCTGCCGGAGCGATTTTGCTTGGGGAGGAAGTCCAAATGTACCATATCGCCGGTTCCGCGCTGATTATTGCCGGAGTCATGGGAACCAATCTCCTCGGGAAGAAAAGCGGGAGGCAAGTTCAAAGCACAAATCGTGCAAAAGCCGGATAAGGCTAGGACAAGTCGAACCCAATTTCCGATTGACCCTGACACTGAGGTAAGGGTTTATACTGGGATTATCGCGAACGGCAAGAGAAAGTACTGCACAAGATGGGAAGCGGCGAAATGAGCAGATATATGAATGTATAGGATCTGCTAGAAAGGAAGGTGCGTTATGGATATTACCCCGCAAGAGGAAATCATGATTAAGGCTCTCCGTGAGGCTGCTTTTCCTCCCTTATTTGTGCTCATACGAATTAGAAACGAAATTTCAAACGACACTGCAAATGTCGAAGAGGGCCGGAGAGATGAGGTCGTAACAGCATTAGAAAAATACATCGGCCCACTATGGGAAGATTATCACGAGGGGAATAGGGCAAAAGCCAACATGGACGATAGTGAATAAAATGAACCGGGAGCTGCATCTGACGCGGCTCCCGATTTTACGGCCAAGGCGAGGAAGAGGTGATGTGATCGGGGCTTTCTTCGCCTTGGCTGTCAAGCCGGAAAGCATGCTTCTACAAAGATTGTCCGCTGTCCACCGTGATCATCTGACCGGTCATTGCTTCCTGTTCCAAGGCGGCACAGATCATGGCGGCGATATCTTCCGGCGTCGAAATTCGCTGTAATAGAAGCTTGGGGGCAAGCCGGTTCATATGATCTTCCTTTCCGGCCCACCACCTCGTCGCCACGGCTCCCGGTACGATGCAGTTGACCCGAATGTCGGGGGCTAAAGCTCGCGCTAACGATTTCGTCAAGCCGTGTACGGCTGCTTTCGATACGGCGTAAGGAAGCGAAGAGCCTAATCCGGTCAGTCCGGCGATGCTGCCTACGTTAACGATCGCCCCCTGTTGATTTTGTTTCATGTAAGGGGCGACGGCTCGCGCGCAGTAAAACATGCCTTTCACATTCACATCGAACAACTCGTCCCAAACTTCACCGGTTGCCGCTTCCAGGTCGTCCATCGGAATATGCCTGGTTATGCTGGCGTTATTGACGAGCAAATCCACCGTTCCGAATTGCTGTACGATACTTTCGATCATGGCCCGGACTTGGCTGTCCTGCGACACATCGGCTTGAACGGCTGCAGCCCGCCCGCCATCGGAGCGGATGCATCGAACGGTTTCTTCCGCATCGGATTGCGAACGCGAATAATTTACGATAACGGCTGCTCCCCGCTTGGCCAGCATGAGGCTTGTCGCTCTGCCAATCCCCGTACCGCCTCCCGTAACCAAAACCACCTTGTTATTGATCTCCATGCTTCATTCACTCCCTATAACGTGATTGATTGGTCTCATTGTAAATGATCGATTGGGATTTGTATAATTGAACTAATTGAAGAATGGATTCAAAAATTTTGAACTGGATAGGGGGGCGCAGGGTGGATTATAAAACATTAAAAACGTTCCAAACGATCGTAAAATACGGCAGCTTTGTCCGTGCGGCCAAAGAAATGAACTATGTGCAATCCACGGTTACCATGCAGATGCAAAAGCTTGAGTCCGATTTGGGCGTCGAGTTGATCGAGCGGGGGAACGGAAAGGAGATCCGGCTTACGGAGGCCGGAAGATTATTTCATGACCAAAGCTTGCAAATCGTAAAGAATATGGAGCAGCTGCAAACGAATATGTCAAACTGGAAGTTAGGGGAAACGGGGCATCTTCGCATCGGGGTCACGGAACCAACCGCTAGTTATCGTTTACCTGGACTATTGAAGGAGTTTATGGCCGAATATCCGAAAATTCGTATTTCCCTGGAAATTGCGAATACCCCGGCACTGAGCGAGCGAACGCTCAGAGGAGAGCTGGATTTTGCGCTTTGCTCGGCGCCGGATTTGGGGACGGAGCTTTATTTTGAACCTTTATTCAAGGAAGAGTTCGTGGCGCTGCTGCCTGAACATCATCCGCTGGCGCTGAAAGCGGTTCTCTCGCCGGAAGACTTGCGGCCATATCGTCTGCTCATCACATCGGCAACCTGCCCTTACCGCAGGAGGCTGGAGATGGTTATGCAGGAAACGGGGAACGTTGCTCTCGACACTATGGAGATAGGGAGTATGACGGCCTTAAAATTTTACGTCGAGAGCGGGTTAGGCATCGCACTGATCCCGAGGATTATCGCGGAAACACAGTCTGGAGGAACGACGATACGATCCATAGAAAGAAGCCTTATCGACATGACATTCGGGATGGTTTGCAAAGCGTCGGCTTACCCGCTGCAATGGGCCGGTCAGAAGCTATATCAATATTTCACGATGCATCTGAGAGAACGAGGACAATCCGTTGAGAACCTCACTGATTTTATCGTTAATGTAACCAAAGGAGGTGAATTGTGACGGTTTGTCATTTGACATTAGTTTGATATCAAACTATAATACGGGTATGGAAAGCAGAGATATCATTTCATTAATTGCCAAGATTAGAGAGAAAGTGAACCGGTTTATTGTTGCCGAGATGGTGAAGTATGGGATCGAAGATGTCGGCACTTCCCACGGCGACATCCTCTATGCGTTATTCAAGAGCCACAGGCTCACGATGGCCGACGTTTCCAAGAGAATTAACAAGGATAAATCTACGGTTACGGCACTTGTCGACAAGCTGGTTCGGCTCGGATATGTGATCAAGGAAAGGGATAGAGAGGATACGAGGGTTGTATATGTTGCGTTAACCCGGAAGGGAATCGAGTTGAAGCCGGTCTTTGAATCGATATCCAAGGACATGTTGGACATGTTTTACTCCAACATCTCTGATAAAGAAAAAGAAGACCTGCTTCACATTTTAAAAAAGATAGATAACAATTTATAAATTTTTTTTGGGTAAATAGTTTGATATCAAACAAAATGAGGAGTAGATCACCGTGAGAGATTTCACGAAAGAATGGCCCGCTCATACGGAGAAGTACATTGGGGAGAACGATTTATTCTTGGAGATTTTCGAAGGGGAAAGCCTGCCGGAAGTAACGGCAGAAAGGCCGCCGCTGCTCTTTATACACGGTGCCTTCGCAGGAAGCTGGATGTGGAGCAAATACATTCCTCATTTTATTGGCGGCGGGTGGAAGTGCTACGTCATGAACTTGAGAAGTCATTACAAGAGCAGGGTACTGGATATGACGAAGATCACGTTCGAGGATTATTTGGAGGATATCAAAGAGGTCATCGCGGAGTGCGGTGTTCCGCCGATCCTAATCGGATTCAGTATGGGCGGGATATTGAGCCAGAAGCTGGCCGAAACCGCCGGGATCGCCGGTTTGGTGCTGATCGACTCCGTCATAAGCAGAGAAGTATTTGAAGCCGTACCTTACAAAGAGCTGGACCCGTTGACAACCGGTGCCGTAGTGCCGGCGCCCGCCCGTGAAGAGCATTCCAGCATAGATGAGACGGCGGAGGACATTGAATTTCAAAGGAAGTATTTGACCATGGAGGCATCCAAGGCATTTAACGCATTTGTTTTTTCAACCGAATCCATGGGAATATCGATAAATGCCGGTGCAATCACTTGCCCGTGCTTGGTGATTAAAGCAGTTAACGACGACGATGACGACCGTCGGGGCAAGGTGACGGCGGAGCACCTCCGCGGGGATTATAAGGGGCTCTGGAATACTACTCATACAGGCGTTCTCGTAGGGCAGAGATATAAGGAAGCGGTGGACGCCATCCTGGAATGGTTGGGACGTTAAGCAGACCATGGACATTTTTGAATAATCAGCATTCGTTTACATCAAGCTACGGTAAGAAAACCGTACACAGGAGGACGACCATGAATCCAAGAATGCTGCTTGTCAATCTCTTGCTGATTCTGATCATTATCGCGGGTTTAGGAGCAGGTGTTTACTATTACAATCAGAGCGTCAATTATATCAGCACGGATAACGCCAGGGTGGACGGCCAGCAGATTGCCATCTCGGCGGTTGCCTCCGGTCGGCTGACCGACTGGAACGGCCAGCTCGGCAAAACGTTCGCGAGCGGAGAGCGGATCGGCAGCATTCTCCCGGCGGGAGCGACGGCGAAAGTGGATATGGATTTTCCTGCTGCCGGAACCATCGTACAGCAGTCCGTCGTGCCGAACTCGTTCGTCGCGGCGGGAAGCGTACTTGCCCGAGCTTACGACCTGAATAACCTGTGGATCACAGCGAACATCGACGAGAAGAGGTACAACGATATTAAGCCGGGACAGACTGTCGATGTATATGTCGATGCGTTTCCCGGCACGGTTCTCACCGGCCGGGTCGATAAAATCGGTCAAGCTACCGCAGGGTCCTTCTCGCTGATGCCGACGTCGAATACGACGGCGAATTATACGAAGGTGGCTCAGGTGCTGCCCGTCACGATCGTGTTAGACGGATATAAAGGGGTAGCTTTAGGTCAGGGAATGAGCGCCACTGTCCGCATCCATATCTAGGGGGTGCTCGGGTGGAACAAATCCATGTAGGCCGCACGCTGGCCGTATTGCTGCTCGGAGCCTTCATCTCGATCTTGAATCAAACCTTGATCAACATCGCTCTGCCGCATCTTATGTCGGACTTTAATATGTCGGCGACAACGGCCCAATGGCTGTCCACCGCTTATATGCTCGTCAATGGCGTGCTGATTCCGATTACGGCTTATTTGATCGCCACATACCGCACGCGCACCTTATTCTTAGCGGCCATGGTGTTCTTTACTGCAGGCTCCGTCGTATGCGCAATCTCCACCGGATTTACGGTGATGCTGATCGGACGCATTATGCAGGCGGTCGGTACCGGGATTTTGATGCCGCTGGTGATGAATGTGTTTCTGACGATCTTCCCTCCCGAGCGGCGGGGGGCGGCAATGGGGATGATGGGCATCGCCATGATCTTCGCGCCCGCGGTAGGTCCGACATTAGCCGGGTGGATTGTCCAAAATTATTCCTGGCACATTTTGTTTATTATGATGATCCCGCTGGGGATTATCGATATTGTGCTCGCCGTCAAATGGCTCCGAAATGTCGGTCAGCAAACGTTCCCTAAGTTTGATACATGGGGTGCGGTGACGTCGACCCTCGGCTTCGGCGGACTGCTCTACGGCTTCAGCGAGGCGGGGACCTACGGCTGGGGTAGTATCCAGGTGGTCGCCTTTCTGATATTGGGCGGCATCTTTATCGGCCTCTTCGTCTGGCGCGAGCTGACGGCCGATGAGCCGCTGCTTGAGCTGCGCGTCTTCAAGTACAATATTTTCACGCTAACGACGATAATCGGCTCCGCCATTAACTTGACGCTGTTCGGCGGGATGATTCTGCTCCCGATCTATCTGCAGAATATCCGGGGCTTTACGCCGCTGCAGGCCGGACTTCTGATGCTGCCGGGCGCGCTGCTGATGGGGGTCATGTCGCCGATATCCGGCGCGCTGTTCGACCGGATCGGAGCGAGACCGCTTGCGATCATCGGGCTGATCATTACCTCTATAACCACTTGGGAGTTCAGCCGCTTGACCTCAGATACAACGTATTCGCATATCCTGCTGCTCTATACCGTTCGCAGCTTCGGGATGTCGTTCATGATGATGACCGTCCAGACCGCCGGCTTGAATCAGGTGCCGCTTCAGCTCGGCTCCCATGCCACGGCGATGTCCAATACGATGCGGCAGATCGCAGGGTCGATCGGGACGGCTTTGCTGATCACCGTAATGACGACAAGAACGACGATTCATATGGGCGACTATGCGAACATGATCTCGGCTGCGAATCCGCAAATCGTTTCCTCGTTTCAGGAGCTGGCGGGAACGCTCGCCGGTGCGGCGGGGCTGCCCGCACAGGCCGGTCAAACGCTTGCACTGCAAGCTGTGTACGGGGTAGCGATGAAGGAGTCCACGATCAAAGGGATCAACGATGCGTTTCTGGTGGCGACATTGTTTGCGCTCATTGGGCTGGTGTTGTCCTTCTTTATCGGCAGAGTCAAAAGAGACAAGGTGGAAGTGCTGCAGAAGCCTCCGGCGCATAACGAGGAGCCGATCCTGCTGGAGCCGGCCAACACGTAAGGAGAGAGACCGACATGAAGATTTATGTGGTGTACGACAGCGAGGGCGGACATACCGAGGCGCTCGCCCGGTCCATCGCCGAAGGAGCGAAGCAGGTCGAGCGGGCGGAGGTTTGGCTGCATCATGTCAGGGATGCCGACATTTACGAGCTGGCGCAGATGGATGCGATCATCTGGGGGTGCCCGGGTCACTTCGGCACGATCAGCGCCGGGCTGAAAGCGTGGATCGACCGCCTCGGGTATCTGTGGGCCAAGGGGAAGCTTGTCGGGAAGGTCGGCGCGGTGTTCTGTACGACGGCTACGGTCCATGGCGGCATTGAAGCGACCATGCTGAATTTGATAACGCCGATGTTTCATCACGGCATGATCGTGGTCGGTCTGCCGGGCAACATTCCGGAGAACGCGCTGTACGGCTCGTATTACGGGGTCGGCGTCACCTGCCCGGTGGAGCCGTCTCCGGATGATCCTCCGAATTTGCCGACAGAGAACGATCTGGCGCTTGGCCGTGCGCTCGGACATCGGGTGGCGGAAATCACCAAGAAGTTGACGGCAAACAGCTAGGGATCGGAGGAATCGGAATGCTGTACGGTATTGCTGTTATCGTGATTGCGGCCCTAGTCGGATTGATCGTGCTCAACCTGAGAGGCGGCAAGCCGGCGAAAGGTCCGGCGGCACGCACAACCCCCGAGCCGGTTAAGCCGGAGCCAGGTAGGGGGCTGAAGCCGGAGAAACCGTCCGCGGGAGAAGCGAGGCAAGACGCTGCGGCCAAGAGCGCCGAGCCGGAACCCGCAGCCGCCGTGGAGCGGAATGTCCCGAAGGAGCCGGACCGGCCTGCGGAGGTTGTACATGCAGCCGGTGCTCCCGCGGCGGCGGCCAAGCTGACGGGCCGCCGCCTGGAGGCGGAGGAAGCGCCGCTGCCCCCGCGCTCCCGCAGGTCCGGCACCACCTCGCTCAATTGGGAGCAGAGCGATGAAGAGTACCGCAAGGCACTGCGCGGCTTTGCCGGCACCCCCGCCGCCGCTTCGCGGACGGCGGACGAGGGGGGAGCGGCAGCGGAGCCGCCTTCGGGCGTAGATGATGCCTATCGGGAAGGACTGCGTTCCTTAAGAAGACCCGAGTAGATAACGGGAGAAGGGAGAGGTGCTTATGCCGGATTTCTTTGCGAGCCAAGATGAAGCAAGCTATATGAGCGACGATGAGTACCGCCGGGCGCTCCGGCATTTTGCCGGGACTAACGCCGATGAGGCCGACAATGACATAGCCGCGGGAGCGGAGCTGAATGGAGTGCGGTCGGAAGCGCAGCAGCCGGGTGAAAGATAAATTCGTTTCATAGATGGACAAGACGACGCCACCCGGCTGCTCATGCGGTCGGGTGGATGTTTTGTTGCGGTCGATGGAACGTCGCTTTTTTACTTATCCGAGCCAACACATCGCGTCAACAGCACCTGAACACTAGCATCCTTCCTCCATCCGAACCAGCATGACTGCATGGCAATCCTGGACACTCCCCCAGTACCCAAACGGATACATTCCGGTATACAATAGAGAAAAACTTGGTCAGGAAGCGCGGTCAGGAGGACCAACATGATAACTTGGCCTGAAGAAGTGATCGGATTTTTACGGCGGCCTGTGCCGATTTTTCTACATGTGGCGGCGGCACGAATAGGGAAAGTACCGTTTACCTGCAGAGGGTATGGGTTCGCAGCGGAGCCGGAGTCGGGGCGGTTGGGGGTGTATGTCCTCAAGAGCCAGTGGCTGCGGCTGAACGCTTATATGGAGGGCGGCAGGGAGACGGCGGTGCTGCTTACTTCAGGGGTGGACAACGAGTCGTATCAGTTTAAGGGCACTTTGCAGGCTAGCCGTGCTCTTAACCGGGAGGATGCCAGAACCATCGAGGAGCAGCGGAAACGGGTCTACCAGTACGCGCCGCATCTCCTGCCGGTCTTGCACGTTTCCCCGTCCGGCTGTCTCGCGATCGAATTGCGGATAAGGGCGATTTATTCGCAAACTCCGGAGCCGGAGGCGGGAAGTCTGATTGCGGGAGAGGGGGCTGAAGCTTGATTACGCCTGAGCTGCTTACTCTATTCGAAGGGGCGTATCCGTCATGTCTGGTTACGTGTTCGGCGGACGGGATCCCGAACATGTCGAACCTCACCCGGGTTTGGGCGGAAGGGGCCGATCATGTGATGGTGGCGAACCAACTGCTCAATAAGACATATCGGAATATTACGGAGCACCCCCTGGCCCTGCTGAAAATGACCAACCCCCGCGACTTTGTCCACTGGGAGCTGTCGGTACGGTTTATCCGGTCCGAAAGCGAAGGAGAACGCTATGACCGAATTCTCCAGGATCTGAGGGCCGTCTCGTGGATGGCCGGGGTTCCGCTGTCCGCCGGCCTGCGCTCGGTTCTTATATTCGAGGTGCTGTCGGTTCGGCCTTGCGTGGAAGAGGCGCTTCATCTGAATCCTCCTCAGGAAGCATATGGCGATCTATTGAAGGTGCTGGCGGAGGTCCATACCTGGTCAAGGTTATCTTACTGGGTTCCGCAAGACGCGGACGAAGAGGTATCGCTGCAAGCATCCCGAGGGGTGACCGGAGCGGGAGTCGAGCCTTCGGCTTTCGAGGCCATGAAGCGGCTCGCGCTGCTGGTCCGAAGCGAAGGCCGACTCGTCCGGCTGCGCAACATTCGGTCCCAGCTGCGTTATCTCCATTCCATTCGAACGGCTTCACCCGAACAAGGGGCGCCTTCTCCTTCCGTGCCTGTGACGGGAGCGACGCCATCCAGCTACCTGGCCTTTCCGATCGAAGCGTCCGGGCAGGTCATCGGTATCGTCTGCTGTGAAGATACGGGCGGCCAAGCGGAAGCGTTCAGCGGGATCGAGGACGGCTATGTCGAGCTGCTGGCCGGCAAGCTCGGCGAAGCGCTGCTGGCCGTATCCACTATTCCGGAAGCGGAGCGCGAAGCGATGCTCCGGCAGGCGGCGGACCGGGCCAGGCTGCAGTGGGCCAAGGCGAAGGACCCGTTTCATACGATGCTGAGTGCGAGGGAACGGCAGGTAGCGGAGCAGGTCGCCCGAGGACTGACGAATACGGAGATTGCCAAACGGCTTTTCATTAGTCCGAGAACGGTAACCACGCATCTGGAGCGGATTTACCAGAAGCTGCAGGTGACCTCCCGGGCGGCGCTGACCCGGTATGTGACCGAGCATGAGCTGCTCGCGGAACAGGAGGAGAGGACTCCTAAAAATACGTAATTTCACCGATATGGGCGAGACCGGGAAACCGCTATGATGAGAACAGTCTTACTCACTCTCAGTAAAGGCGGTGTCAAGGAATGGTATGGCTCGTTATCATTCATGTATTATCGGCGGTGCTAGGGCTGGGCCCGGCGTTTGCGTTCCCCTGGATGTTAAGGGCGGTTTCCACGGTTAACGACATGTCCCGTAATTTGCAGCAGGTTGCGTATTTGGAGAAGTTTCCGAAAGTGTTTGGCTCGCTTGCGGTGCTCTCGGGGCTGGCGCTCTTCTGGCTCGGGTCCTATGGGCCGTTCATGCAGCTCTGGCTGGCCGGGACGCTCGCGGTGTTTATAGTTACCGAGGTGCTTGTGATTGGGTTTCTCAATCCGGCGGCGAACCGCTTGATGAAGCGGATTGCCGAATCCCCGTTGTCTCCCGAAGCTGCTCCTACGGGCGATTTGGCCGGGCTTTACACGCGTGTTCGAAGCTTGCATATATGGTCGGGAGTTCTTGGGCTGATCATTTTTGTACTGATGATTGCAAAGCCGCATTAAGGGGGAGAAGGACATGGACCGTGCTGTCAGTGTCAAGCTAGCGTGGGCAGTCATTTAAGATGCCTGGAACGCGAACCCCGAAGGA
>NZ_JBHLWN010000123.1:0-70780 GCF_042432825.1 Paenibacillus chartarius
CAGGATCAAACTCTCCAATAAAGGTAGTTCGACTTGCTCATTGATAACACTTGCGTGTTGTATTACTGTTCTTCACTCGTTGTTCAGTTTTCAAGGAGCAATGTTGCTTCATGCTCGCCGCTGTCAAAGCGACAACGAGGAACATCTTATCATATTCGCAATGCCCATTGCAAGTGCTTTGTTTTTCCAATCTTGAAGTGCGAATCAACAAGTTCAGATCGACAGAAGCTAATTCCGCCTGCCTCGTAAGCAGGAAGCACATCATAGCACGATGCTCAAGTCGTAGCGACAGCATTATTTTCATAATCCCGAAGTTGTTCCCGAAGCATCTGCCGCCCGGAGACGGTGAAAAGAAATATACCACAACAAGCCTGCCGATTGCAAGCACCAAAGCGAACAGCCCGCCCCCGCACATCGCGGAGACGGGCACACGGTTATCCGTTCCATGGTTACATGCGTTCAAAATCGATTTCCAAGAATCGCTCCACTTCAACAAGCCAACGCTCCTGCACAAAAGCCGTATGCAGCGGATGGTTGTTGTAAAGGTCATACTCCTCCTGCGAGGCAAACTCCATGGAGAAGCCGTAATCATAATCATTCTTGACGCTGCATTGCCGGTAAACGCCGAAATTGCGAACCACCGGAATCGACGTCAGAATCTCCTCGCCGTCGCGAAGAAACTTCTCGGCTTCAGGAGATCCTTCCGGATGCTTCAAATTGAAAATAACCATATGCCGAATCCCTTGGGTCATGAGCACACCTCCTCTCTATCGGCGCAGTCCCGCTTGACTCGCTTCAATGATCCGGTCCATGAGGACGTTCCATTCATCATCGATCGTTTGGTTGTCGGGATGCGCCTCGAACCACTCGATCGAACGGGCTATCCCCTGCTGGAACGGAACCGTCGCCGTATAGTCCGGGACGAAACGCTTGATTTTACTGTTATCGAAAACGCAGCTGACCGCCTTGTCGCCCAACAGCCCGCCGCCCAGCTCAGGAGCCGCGGAGGCGATGAATTCCGATGAGATGTGAATCATTCTCGGCTCGTCAACGCCGGCAGCTCTGCCGATCGCCCGGTAAATCTGATTCCAGCTCAGAACCTCATCGGACGTAATATGGAAAGCATGGCCGACGGCTTGGTCCAAGCCCAGCAACCCGACAAAGCCTTTGGCAAAATCGCTGTTATGGGTCATTGTCCAAAGGGAAGTCCCGTCGCCATGGACAACAATCGGCTTGCCCCGGCGCATGCGGTCGACGAGCGACCACGGATGCGACGAGCTGTTCAGCGATGCCGGAATCATTTTACTGCCGTATGTATAGGAAGGACGAACGATCGTAATAGGAAACCCGTCCTCGCGGTAAGCGTTCATCAGCACTTCCTCGCAAGCGATCTTATCCCTGGAGTACTGCCAATAGGGATTGGCAAGCGGCGTCGACTCGGTGACCAGGTAGTGCGTGAGAGGCTTCTGATAGGCGGATGCCGAGCTGATGAAAATGTACTGACGGATGCTGCCCCGGAACAGCTCGATATTGCTTCGCACATGCTCCGGCGTAAACGAAATCCAATCCACGACGACGTCAAAACGATACGGCGCGAGCAGCTTCGCGGCGGACGCCGCGTCTCTGATATCGCCCGTGACGACGTGTACACCGTCCGGTACGGAAGCTTCGCGTAATCCCCTGTTCAGCAAGTAGAGCTCGATGCCTCTGCGGGCGGCAAGCTCGGTCACAGCCTCGCTGATATGGCCAGTTCCTCCGATAAATAACACGTTCATGCCATTCACCCTCCACCTGCTTTTTGTGCGGCCCAACCAACTGCTGTTCACCATTTAAACCGTGCATATCGCCAGCCAAAATTGCGGGATCGGCGACGCAGAATCAGGACCGGCATCGTGTTCAAAGCCCGCTGTCCCCACCCCCATTTATTATAGAGGTAAATCCAGCTTTTGGTAAGGAGTTGCCCTATGCTAACCTAGTTACCTGGAAGTAAGCGGGTGCGGCCTCCTTAAAGGAACGATGCGCATCGCCTCCGACGCCGATAAGCCAGCTGAAATAAAAGTCGAATTTACGCCTGCACCGCTCTATAATAAATGTGTTCCAACCGTTGATTTTCGTACAAGGAGCTTTCCCATGATTGTTACCGATGAGCTTTGGAGCAGGCTGCTCAAGCATGTTGCCGAAAGCTTTAATGAAGTGACCCTAAGCCGGGGTTTTACCTATTTCAAGCAAAAATTCGTCGTCGACATGCAGATTACCGATGAGCATGTCATTCACGCGGAGGTAGCTGGAACCGACTCATACAGGGTGGAGCTGCGCTTGGACCAGCTCGGCTCCAGCTCGTGTACGTGTCCGGTACAGCGTTCCTGCAAGCATATCGCCGCTGTCATTATGGAGCTCGGAGACCGGTTCGGCTATCCTGCCGCACAAGTCGTGAATGCCAAGCAGCATCTCCGCCGCGCCGCAATACCGATGCCGAAGGAGGACGAGCTGCAGCTGCTGCCGATCCAATCGGCTGCCGAATGGCACGTCTTCTTCCAGCGTGCAACCCAGCATGTGAAGCCTGCCTACGACCAAAGCCAATATATGAACGATCTGTCAGTCCAGCTGCAGCGAATCGCTGATGCGCCGGTGCCTTTTACCGAAACGGACCGGCTGTTCTTCGAGCTGCACCGGATGCTGTTCGTCGCCCGCAAAATGAAAGAGCAGTCCGCTCAGGGCAGCGTTCCATACTACACGTCGTTCTCGATCTATCGGCTGTACGACCATATCTATGAGTGGATTCGGAAGCAAGCGAATCTCATCGATATGACGGCCTCTCAAGAACGAATCCGGCAAACGCTGAATTATATGCGGGAACAGATGAGGCTGACGCCCGATCCGAAAATGTTCGATTTCAGCGTTTATACCGAGCTTTGGAACGAATGGGTTGCCCCCCGCCCGGAATCCGGTCTCTTGGCAGCCGAAGAATTGGCGTCTATGGAGAAGCCGGAGGCTCCGAGCACATCCCTCAGGACGGCGCAGGCCTACCTGCATCTCTGCTTGGGTCAGCCGGCGGAAGCATGGTCGGCACTGGAGCCGACGCTGAAGCAAGCGCCCAAGAGCTTGCTCCTCACCTTCCTGGATCGTATCCGCCGAAACGGCAGCTGGGAGCTTCTCGTCGACTGGCTGCAGCGGACCGCCGCTTATTTTCACCTCTCCCGCCAGCATGAGCTTGACACGTATACCGGGCTTTGGAAGGAAGCTGTCGAACAGAGGCCGGAGGCGGAGCCGCGAATGTGGAGCGTGCTCGAGGACATGCTCCCACACTCCCTCGGACTTATCGAGGACCTGCTGTATGAGCGCCACAGCTGGAAAATGTGGCTGGAGCTGCAGCTGGTGCAGGGCCACGGACCGCTGTCCCACCGGGTCAGCGTGCTTCAGCCGATCGAGAAGGAGGCGCCGGAGCTGCTGCTGCCGTACTATCATCAAGCGATCGAGCATTATGTCGGCCTCAAAAACCGGCACGAGTACAAATCGGCGGTCAAGCTGATGAAGCGGCTGGAGAAGGTGTATAAGAAAATGAAGCAGACGGAGCGGTGGCAGCGCTATTTGACCGGATTCACGGAACGCTACGGCCGCCTGCGGGCGCTTCAAGAGGAAATGAGGAAAGGGAAGCTGCTGGAATGAGCCTTACAATTCGAACGATCACGTTACATGCGCTGCTGACCGACAGCGGGGATGCCTTGCTATGGGGCATGCAGAACGGATCCGAGATGCCGGGGATGTCACTTCGCAATGTGTTGTTTGCATGGCACGAGCCTTCCTGCTACGGTACCGAGCTCGAGCTGAGGCAAGCCGGTGACATAACGGTGATCGTCCTTCCATCCGAAATGGTGCTGCCGTTCTTCGCCTCGCCGAATTTCGCAAGCGTCATCCGCTGGGAAAGCGGAAGCGAAGCCGTGCGGCTGCTGCTGGAATGGGCCCCTCTCTTCGTTGAGGAAATTCGTGCAGGACGCTTCGTGCCCAGCTTCGCCGCCTTCCGCAGCGGAATGCTGGCCTGGAGCTGGGATGCCGGCTCGGCGGCGCTGAAGCCGTTCAACGAGGCGACGGCGAATCCGGCGGACGGCTTGAACATGAACATGTCCGGACTCCGCGCCGCTTTCTCCGCCGCCGTCACCGCCGAGCATTATGGCGATGAAGCGTCGGTCGCCGAGCTGCGCCGGAGCTATCCGGTGCTGTTTCAGCGGCCGAGGCCGCATGCCGCAGGGCTGGAGTCTGCCCGGCCGGAGGCTGCCGGTACGAATGCCGCCGCACAGGAGCAAGCGCAGGAGCAAGCGCGGATGACCGAGGAGGAATGGCTCGTATCGCTCGGCTGGAAGCCGGACCTGGCTCCGTTCCGGCCGGCGCTGCAGCTGCTCGAGCCGGACGAGCGCCACGACGAGTGGCGGCTGCGCTTCGTGCTGCAGGATAAGGCCGACAGCTCGGCGCTTGTTGCGGTTCGACTGACAGCGGACGGACACGCCTCGGGCACCTGGAGCGAAGCATGGAGCCCGTTGATTCGCGAGCGCGCACCCGGCTGGGCGGCCCGGCTCGCTGCGGCGCTGCCCGGCGCTTTAAGCGGCGGCGGACGGCTGTTTGCCGAGCCGTTAAGCGATGATGCGGCTTGGCAATTCTTGACGACGCACAGCCGCGAGCTGCTGCAGGACGGCTGGAACGTCATGCTGCCGGGCTGGTGGGAGGCGGCGTCCAGGCGCAAGCCGCGGCTGCGCGCGAGGGTCGCGCCGGAAGCCGGCGGCGGTTCCGGTGCCGGCGGGGGCCGCGGCCAGTCGCTGTTCGGACTGAACGCCCTGGTCAGCTTCGACTGGCGGATCGCCATCGGCGAATCCGATCTCTCCGAGGCGGAATTCGCCGAGCTGCTGAGCCGGAAGCGACGGCTCATCCGTTTTCGCGGGGAATGGGTCGTTCTCGATCCTGCCTTGCTGGAACAAATCCGCAGACTGATGGAAAGCGTCAATCCCGAGGAAGGGCTGTCGCTCCAGGATGTGCTGCAGCTGCACCTGCTTCAGGAAGGCGCCGAGCCTGCAGCCGGAGCCGGGAAGGAAGCCGGTCCCGAAGACAATCGCGGCGATGAAGAGCGCATTCAGATGGAAGTGGAGCTCAATTCGCATTTGACGGCGCTGCTGCGCCAGCTAAGCCAGCCGGCCGATTTGCCGCCGCTGCCGGTCCCTGGCGGACTTCGCGCCCAGCTCAGAAGTTATCAGCAGGAAGGCTTCACGTGGCTCAGCTATTTGCGGAGGTTCGGACTCGGCGCATGCCTCGCGGATGACATGGGACTCGGCAAGACGGTCCAATTCATTACGTATTTGCTGCAGCATCAGCCCGAATCGGGCTGTCCCGCCCTGCTCGTCTGCCCGACGTCGGTGCTCGGCAACTGGCAGAAGGAGCTGGCCCGGTTCGCGCCCGACTTGAAGGTGATGCTGCATTACGGCAAAGGCCGGCTTAGCGGCGAAGCTCTCACCGAAGCTCTGGGCCATATGGATGTGGTGATTACCTCTTATACGACGGCGCTGCTGGACCAGGAGATTTTGCAAACGTATGAATGGAGCTCACTCTGCCTGGACGAGGCGCAGAACATCAAGAACGCACAGAACAAGCAGTCCGCCGCCGTCCGGTCGTTCAAGGCCCGGCACCGCATCGCGCTGACGGGAACGCCGATCGAGAACCGGCTGTCGGAGCTGTGGTCCATTTATGATTTTCTCAACCCCGGATATTTGGGCAGCCAGCGCGGGTTTCAGCATCGGTTTGCAAATCCGATCGAGAAGCATCACGATGAAGAACGCACCGTTCAGCTCCAGAAGCTCGTCAAGCCGTTCATGCTCCGCCGCAAGAAGAACGATCCGTCAATTCAGCTAGATCTGCCGGAGAAGCTGGAGACGAAGCTGTACTTGAACTTGACCGCCGAGCAGGTCGCGCTGTACGAGCAGGCCGTGAAGGATTTGCTGGAGCGGATGCAGCAGCTGGAAGGCATCGAGCGCAAGGGCGCGATTCTGTCCGCTCTGACTCAGCTGAAGCAGCTGTGCGACCATCCCGTGCTGCTGACGAAGGAAGCCGCGCTGCCGGAGGAGACGCTCCGCTCGGAGGAGCTGCTGGAAGCGTTCATCGCCCGCTCCGCCAAGCTCGAGAGGCTCGTCGCCATGGTCGGCGAGCTGCGGGATGAGGGCGATTCGTGCCTCATCTTCACGCAGTATGTCGGCATGGGCCGCATGCTGGCCGACGTGCTGCAGGCGCTGCGCGGCGAGCCGGTGCTGTATTTGAACGGCAGCACGCCCAAGGCGGAACGCGATCGGATGATCGACGAGTTCCAAGCCGCGGGCGGATCGGGGGCCGGAAGCTCTGCCGCGCCGGGCATCTTCGTCCTGTCGCTCAAAGCGGGAGGCGTCGGCCTCAACTTGACCGCGGCCAATCACGTGTTCCACTTCGACCGCTGGTGGAACCCCGCTGTCGAGAATCAAGCGACCGACCGCGCCTACCGGATGGGACAGAAGCGCAACGTGCAGGTGCACAAGTTTATCTCTCTCGGCACGCTGGAAGAGAAAATCGACGAGATGCTGGAAAGCAAAATGAGCCTGAGCGAGAACGTCATCTCCACCTCGGAGAACTGGATCACCGAGCTCTCGAACGAGGAGCTCAAGGAGCTGTTCACCCTTCGGCAAACGTATTGAAGCCATGCGAAAATCCTGGAGCCCCTTGTTATGGAAGGGGCTCCAGGTTTTTTACCATTCATACATTTTGATTGCCCCCGTACTTATCCGCACAATTGGATTCGACCGCTTATTTTACCCGATGCCCGGCCAGGCTCCAGAATAAAGAAGCAAGGAAAACACCCGCGCAGAAGCCGGTGATTGGCGCTACTGCCGCTATTCCGATGATATTGCCGTTCGTTGTTAAGAAAATATTCGATTGAAATGTTGCACGAAACCGCCCAATCGTAACTTGAAGACACGGCTTCCGCCGTCTTCCAGACGCATGTGTTTCCCGGTGCAATATAAGCCGACTTATTGAGCTCAGCGGATAAAGGATATTTACATATAAACCGGGCCTCCCGTTCAAGGGATGAACTCGTCTTTTTTCTAAGGGGCTTGACGTGGCTGATGCGGTTCATTAAAGGTTTTTGAGGGTCTTATATTACCGCTAACGCACTTTTCCTTCAGAATAGCGGACTTTGGCGGAGCTATCGAGTATCAATTGATGAGATTGGGCTTGATTTTTCCTGATTTCTGGAAAATAACGCCATCAAAATCCGCTAAACTTGTAAGTCATCCAGTCTCGAGCCAAATAACGGTTTCGTAACCCGTTAAGTTCACAAGGTTTTCCGCTTATCAGGAAGTTTTGACGGTTTTGCTTGAAAGGGTTCGCAAGAAGAAACGCGGAAAGCCATAAAAACCTGCATATACAGGAATCACTTGAATAGCTAGATTGCATGATTTTGATTACCGCGAAAATGCAGGCATTGGAAGGCAAAGCGCCATAGCTGCCCCTTCGAGGCAAAGGTGCCTGTACTTACTTATGCAGGCATTTACTGCTGATAGCCGATGAATGAGCAAAATGGCTGCACGTTCGCATGGATCCTCCGATCAAATGCGCCAACAAAAAAGGGAGCAGCTTGCACACAGCATACTCCCACCCCTATTGCTTTTCAAACTCCGTTTGATGCAATTGGTAAGGCGGAATCTCTTCCAAATAGACAAACCTGTTTCCTCTGGCGGTTTTTCAACAGCAAACACAAAAAGCTTTCCCGCAGGTGAACCGACCACCTTGACGGGAAAGCCCCATAATTGCTTTCCAGACTGTTTAAGCGCCTGCTTCGAACTTAATTTTTCAGCTCCGCGACGATCCGGTTCATTTCTCCGTTAGGCGTAGCGATCGACTCCGAAATACGGAGCGTCAAATTGCTTTCCGCCTGCTGGAGCGACAGCCCGGAGAACGACAGCGTCTGGTAGCCGCTGACCAGTCGGTTCGTGCCGACGAACGGGAACGATTTGGCGCCGATGGAGCGGCCCAGCTCGTCGATGAGCTCGATCTTCAGCGTAGAGAAATTGTTGTCGAGCATCACCTGCGGCTCCCGAACGAGATCCATGTCCAGCTTCACGCTGTACGTATAGGTGGAAGGCCCCTGGTAGACCGGGATGACAAACCAGGTTTTGAAATTCAGCGTGTACGGATACAGCTTCACCGCATTGCGGTCGTTGTCCGACTCCAGCTCTACCGGTACAACGGCTATCGTCGAACGGTACGCTGCGGCGCCGTCGCCCTGCAGGGCTCCCTGCAGCTTGAGCTTGAAGCTTGTGCTCGTGTCGGATAGAGGAAGCACGAATCCGTAAGAAACGATCACGCTTGTTCCCGGCTGAACCGAGGCCGGCACAGCGGACTGGCGGATGCCGCTATACGCGCCCCCGCCTCCATTTACCAATTCGGTCTGCAGGGCCGGTACGGGAATCGGCTTCTCTCCCTTATTTTCCAGCTTCATCTTGGCGAATACGGTGCGGGACCCGTTCTCCTCGCTCGGGGAAGCGTGAAGCTCCTGCAAGGATACCTGCAGATCGGCATTCACGAACGAATTGTTCGCTTCCAACGCGATTGGCGTACCGAACACATAAGCCGCTGACGGAACAGCCTCCTCCGAGCCCGCCAGACTAATATTCAGCTTGCCCAGGCCGAATGCGCTCACCTTGGTTTGTCCGGCTGAATCGGCGGCTGCGAACGGCTCCAGAACGAGCACGTTCAGGCTCTCCAGCACCGTATCGGCATCCGCAGGAATCGAATAATGGATATACGTGCTTTCGCCCGGCTCCAGCGATACCGCACCGGTTTCGATGCGCGTACCGTGGTAGACGTTCGTCTTCGATTTACCGTCGATTCCGAACTGCGGCACCGTCTCCGTCTGCTCCGAATCATTCGTGACCAGCAGCTTGACGACATATGCCGAGCCCTGCGCCGTCATCGATTGCGCAACGGATACCGGCTTGTAAGCAAGCGGCGATTTGAGCGTCGGAATAGCGAACGGCTGCCCCCACTTCAGCTGTGCCGCCGCATCGGACAAGGCGCTGTGGCTTCCCGTCCACACCTGCGCTCCAACCGGTACGGAGGCGAGCACCGTCTCCTGCTTCGGATATACATCATAGTTCACATCAACGAGCGACAGGTCCGTCACTTTGAGCTCCTTCGAGCGGTCAAGCTGTTTCATATAGACGAGCTCGACCTCCGACATGGCCGGAACGCCATGCGCGTTGGAAGCGCTCGGCGCAAGCGTGTAGACGGTGCCGTCGGCAGCCTTAAGGCGCAGCTCGTGGTCGGGAATCCGCAGCGTAGTGGAGCCGTTGTTGACGATGCGGACAGCAGCACCCAGCCGGACGCCGGAACCGCTCTTCTCGTTCAGAACGCCAAGCACCTGCACCTGCAAGCTGTCGGTCAAAGCGTACCATGCGGCTGGAACCGCCGTAACGGCCGCTGCAGCCGGCGCAGCCTCATCGGCGTAGGCCGGAGCCGCCGCCAGTAAGGAAGAACCAAGCATCATGGTTGCGGCAAAATAGGTCAGTGATCGTTTCACGTTGTTACGCCTCCTTGGTCATTACATCTCAATCATTACATGCTGCTGGCCGGCGCTGTCGGCGCCTGCGGCCGCAGCCTTCTTCCGACGAATCATGAAAAATACGATAAACAGCGAGAAAAAGGCCGGTATCGCGGAAATGAGCAGCGTCTCCGCAATGCCGCGAGTCAGCGCTTCCTTCTGGATCATCGCCGCCAGTACGCCGCTCACGCCGCCGGCCGCCGAAGCCGGGTCAACGCCGAGCTCCATATACCGGTGCGTGACGTTCGTCTGAAACTCCGTAAACGCCGGCGACGTCGTATCCATTTTCTCAGCGATATGCGTTGCGTACGTCGACGTGCTTCTCGTCATGATGCTCGTCAGAACGGCGATGCCGAACGAAGCCATCACGTTCCGGACGACGTTGGAGAGCGAGGACGCCCGCCCGATCATATGATTCGGCAGCGTGTTCATCCCCGCCGCCGAGAGCGGCATCATACACAGCCCGATGCCGATGCCGCGGATGACGAGCATCCACGTAATCCAGTGGTGCGGGGTATTTTGCGCGATATTGTGCAGCTCGACCGTTACTAACCCGACGATCGCCAGGCCTACGATGCCGAGCGGCGCCGGCCCGAACTTGGAAGTGAGCTTGCCGGCGATCGGCATCATGAACGCCATTGCGATCGACTGCGGCATCATCAGGATGCCGGTCTGCATCGGGGTCAGCCCCAGAACGTTCTGGATATACACCGGCATGAGGTAAACCCCGCCCTGCATCGCAATCATAACGAAGCTGGATGCAATCAGGCTGATCGTAAACATGGAGTTTTTGAACAGCCGGAAATCCATAACCGGATTGTCTTTGCCGAGCTCAACCCAGAGCAGCAGCACAAAGCTGAAGAAAGAAATGAAAAACAATCCGACGATATACAGCGACGTCCAGCCTTCCTTCTGCCCGTCGGTCAAGGCCAGCAGCAGGCTGCCAAACATAAGCATCGACAAGAACGTGCCGAGGTAATCGAACTTGAGACCGGTCTGCTTCGGCGTTTCCTTGAGCAAAATAAATCCAAGCGCAATCGCCACGAAGCCGATCGGCAGGTTAATGTAAAACAAGTAACGCCAGCTAAAATTATCGACCAGGTAGCCGCTCAGCGTCGGCCCCATCGCCGGGGCCGCCATCGCGGAGATACCCCATACGCCCATGGCTACCTGCACTTTGTCGCGGGGAACGATCTGGTACAGCATCGCCATGCCGATCGGCATGATGAAGCCCCCGCCCAAGCCCTGGATAATACGGAACGCGACGAGGCTCGAGTTGTCCCAGGCCATGCCGCATAAGGCGGAGCCGATAACGAAAGCGATCAATGTTGTCAAAAAGGTTGTCTTATACCCGAAGCGGTCGGCCAGAAATCCGCCCATCGGCACTACGACCGCCGAGGCGAGCATGTAGCCCGTGATGACCCACTCGACCTCGTTCTGCGAAACGCCGAACACGGACATCAGCTTCGGTATGGCAACGTTCATGAGACTGCTGTCGAGAATGGCCATGAATGTACCGATAATCAGGACGATGACGGGCAGCCAATAGCCTTCCTTCGGCTGAAGCGTCTCATCGGCGCTTACCTTTATTTCTGTGGAGGCAGCTTGCGACATGAAGCATCTCCTCCTTTATTCGGCATGAATTTTGGCACCGTCAGCGAGGTCACTGCTTGGCGTCAGTACGATTCGGTCATTGGCCTTCAAGCTGTCGCCCTTGACGAAGACCCAGTCCTGATTTTTCTCTTCGACCTGAACGGTCACCTTGCGGGCGGTTTCACCTTCGACCCGGAACACCGACGTGCTTCCGTCGGTTCCCTTCACCAGCGCGCTCTTCGGCAGCTCCAGCCTAGCCTCCGCGCCGCCGGCTCCCGCTCCGAACGATACCGTGGCAACGGCGCCGGCGCGGAGCAAGCCGTCCTCATTCTTCACCGTCACCTTGATCGGGAACGTGTTGTTGTTCACGTCGGATATCGGCGAGACGAAGCTGACCACACCGTCAAACGTGCGCCCCGGGATGCTCGGCAGCTGAACCTTTACCGGAGCGCCTTCCTTAATGCTGTTAACCATGCCTTCCGGGACGCTCGCTTCGACCTTCACCGTATCCATGCTGATCATCGTCAGCAGCTCCGTCCCGGATGGCATCGACGTGAACGCCATTTCCCCAGGCTGCACGGTGCGCTTTACAATAATGCCGTCCGAAGGCGCCTTGATCGCTGCGTTATCGAGCGCATTCTTGGCCAGCTCCAGCTGAGCCTGAGCCAAGCTTACCTGCGCCTTCAAGGCTGCGATCGTATCGGCCGTCGCTCCGGTGCGGGCGAGATCCAGCTTCGCGGACGCCGCCGTCAAGGCCGCCTGAGCCGAGCTTTGCGCCGCGACCGCTTGATCGTAGCCGGTCTTCGCCTTCTCATAATTCAACGTTGTCGCGTCCAGCTCGCTCTTGGAGACCGATCCTTCATCGTAGCGGTTCTTCACCTGATTATAGGTCTTGGTCATGAGATCGAGCGCCGCTTTCGCCTGCTCCACCGAAGCTGCGGCCGTATCCAAGCCGCCCTTCGCCTGGGCGACAGCGGCTTCGGCCGCCTGCAGATCCTGCGGTCTTGCCCCGTTCAGCGTATCGTTCAGCTTCGCTTGCGCCGCATCGACGTTAGCCTGCGCCTGATTCAGCTGCTGCGTCAGGTCGTTCGTTTCCAGCTGAACGAGGACATCGCCCTTCTTCACCTTGGAGCCCTCATCCACCAGCACGTCGGCAACGCGGCCGGGGAGCTTCGAATAGATGTGGACGGTTTGCAGAGGCGCGATTTTCCCGCTCGCTCCCGGCGTTCCGGCTCCGCTGAGCGTAATCACCTTTACACTCGGAATCGATGCCGCAGCGGCTTGCCCCGCAGGCGCCGTCCCGCAGCCGCTAACGGCTACGGCCGATGCCGACAATACCGTAACGACGGAAATCACTTGCAAATAACGCTTCATTTTCACGATGTCCGGCCTCCCCTTAGTTCCCTTTGATATGTACTTTGATCACGGCGTTCATGCCCGGAGCGAGCTCGAGACCTTGCTGGTCGTCGATGGAGATTTTCACGGAAATGCGCTGCGTCACCTTCGTGAAGCTTCCGCTCGTACTCGTCGTCGGCATAAGCGAGAACGTCGAGGCGGCCGCTTGGCCGATCTCGAACACTTTGCCCGTAAACTTCCGGCCCGGATACGTGTCAAGCTCGATATCGACGGTCTGCCCCAGCTTCACCTTCATGATTTCCGTCTCTTCTATGTCCGCGGACACATACAATTTGCTCTTGTCGACGATCATCGCCACAGCCTGCCCCGGCGACACGACTTCGCCCGGCTTCGCCGACGTCTGAATGACGGTGCCGCCGATCGGAGCGCGCAGCGAAGCTTGATCCAGGAGACTGCCAGGCAAGTTCGTAATGTCCTGCTGACCGACGATTTGATCGGCCACGACCGTATCGCCGATCTTGACGCCGAGCGAATTGATTTTGCCGGAGATTCTCGGCATAACCCGATAAATATCGCCCGTGACCCGCGCGTCTTCCGTCGACACATAATTTGCATTCTCATACCAATAGTAGGTACCGATTCCGGCGCCGCTAAGGACCATAACGATCAAAATAACGTACAATATCAGTTTCCTCTTCACTTGAATCCCTCCAGCTGATTCTCTAAATGGCTAATCAATTTGATAAGAACATCGTGCAGCAGCTCGAACTGCTCCGGAGTGAAGGCCTCCCGCAGCATCTCATCCATCTTCGCATCCATCTGTGCGAACCGCTCCGTCTTCAGCTGTTCGCAGCGCGGCGTGATGCTGACAAACACAACCCGGCGGTCCTTCTCGTCCCGCTTCCGCTCGACTAATCCGTTTCGCTCCAGCCGATCCACAATGCCGGTAATCGTGCTGTTGCTCAGCTCCAGCGCCTTCGACAGCTCGCCGATCGTCCGCTGCTGGCCTACGAACAGCTCGCGGAGCACGAGAATTTGCGGCCCGGTGAGTCCAAGCTCCTTCAAATCCGAGAACATCATCGTATTGCGCAGCTTGTTTAATCTTCTGAACAGTGCATTGAGGTCGTTGCCCGTGCCTCTCTCCAACCGTTATGCGCCTCCCCCCACGAATTGTTTACTTACTAAATATTTCGCACACGAAATATTCGAACGCGAAATATCATACCATGAACATATTTCCTTGTGAATACATGGTAAGCAAATTTTTTGTAAAAAAATAACGCCATCCGCATGTGGATCCGGATGGTGTTATTTAGCTGTGTTCGCAGCGGGCAGCCTATGAAAAGTACGTGACGGTTACCGTTATTACCATGTAACCCGGCACACGGGTATCTTCGCCGTATGAATATTTGAACTGTTTAACCTCGTATTTCCTCATCATACTGTCGGTCAGCGCCTTCTTCATAACCGCGGGCGCAGCGCCGAGCGTGTTTTTGTACCGGACGGTAAACTGGTCCTGTCCAGCCGATACACCGCGCTCGATGGCAGCCTGCAATGACGGCAGCGTATCCGCCGCATTGCCGCCGGAGTCACTCGTCAAGCCTGTGTCACTCAATAGCGTCCGAGCTGAATTTTGACTGATCTCCCCCGATTGAGCCAGTTGCCGAATGGTTTGAAGGAAGTCTTGATCCGCCGCCGGATAGTTTCCGGTCCACGAATGGTCTTGGCGCATCTGCGCATCCGTTAAATTAAAGTAGTTGTAGGTCAGTCTGCCCTTCTCATCAGGAACCGGGTCATCCCACGTCGTGTCGAGATGGTACCAGCTGCCGTTCAATTGGACGAGATTCCACGTATGCAGTTGACCTCCCGCATGTCCCTCCACAATCCGGTTCGGAATACCTGCCTCCGTCAACAGCCGGTAAGTCAGCAGCGCATAGCCTTGGCATACGGTCGTCCCCTTCGTCAGCCCGCCGTATGCCGTATGGTCGCTCAGCGTTTGGTCATAGGCCAGACGGGTAATCACATAATCGTGGACCGCCTTTTCCTTCTCGAAGTCATTCATGCCGGGGCGAATGATCGAGCTTACGATCTGCTTCGCCTGCTTGGCCACTTCGTCGGTCTGCGCCTTGGACTCCAAGTAGCTCACTTGAAAGGAGACGGTCGAACGCCCGTCATATTCATATTGCATGCCCTTGTACACATAATGCAAATAATCGTTGTCCGCCATCACCTGCTCGATGAACGGCTTAATCTCCTGGAACTGCTCCGAATTGTCCAACGTGACGTCGAACTCCGTATCTTGATTCAGCAGATGGGACTTTAGCGATTGCTGCCAAGACGGAAGGACGGGAGCGGACGTTGGAGTGTTCTCGTTCGGCTTTTTCACAGCCGCAGTTGCAGCCGCAGTTGCAGCCGCCGTGACCGGCATCGTGGCTGCAACCGTTCCGGGCAAGCTGCGGATCGAACGATCCAATAGCGCAGCCATTTCCTGCCTCGTCATCGGATCGCGCGGGCGATACGACCATGCGCTTCCCGACCGGGTCACATCCTCCCCGTACCATTCCTTGGACAGCACACCGCTCACTGCCTCGGTCGCCCATGTATCGGGAGCGTCTCGGAACAGAAGATCAGCCGGGGCCGGGACGACCCCTTTACTTACGGCGAGGCGCCATATCATAGCGGCCGCCTCCTCCCGCTTCACGGGCAGATCGGGACTGAACCGGTCGGGTCCCGTACCGTTTACGACGCCTGCCTGATAGGCCGCACGGATCGGGGAGGCCGCCCAATGTCCCTGAATGTCGTTGAACGGCGGCGACGAGCCGTCGTCCTTCAGCTGGAAGGCGACCGTCACGAATTTGGCGAACTGGGCGCGAGTTAACGTTTGGGTCGGCCCGAATTTTCCGGGCTCTACGCCGTCCGTAACACCCAGCTGCACTAAATCGTCAATATAAGATGCGTAGGAGCTTGTAGTCGAAACGTCGGTGAAGGTATCTGCGGAAGCCGGACCGGCATGAGAGAGACTAAGCAAACTGATCAGGGATGCAAGGATACGGAGCTTTTTTATGGTGATAACCGCCTTTCTGCTTCCTTGTGAATCCTGCTTCTCTCTATCATAGCAAACCAATCTTAATTTTTTATTAGGAAACATGTACAAAGGCAAAGAACCCGGATTGCTCGAGGCCATCCGGGTTATGCCTTCTCTTGCGGGGACGAACAGCAGCCTACTGAGCATGAGCAGCACAGCGCCGGCGATCCCTTTGCCTTTGTGCCTGAAGCGGCACCGACGTAAAAGGAACATTTTTATGCAGGCGGGTCCGCCTACTGCCAAATAAAAAACTGCCGGAGATTTTGCAACAATTGCGTTCAAGCTGCGCAAAGAGGGAATCTAATCCTGACGATCGTCCCCTCCCCCAATGTGCTCATTATGGTGACGCCGTACCGCTTGCCGAAATGCAGCTTAATCCGCTGATCCACATTGCGAATGCCGTAACCGAGTCCATGGCCGGAAGGGTCCAATACGGAATCGATCACCTCCTGCTTCATCCCGAGTCCGTTATCCTCTACCTCCATGCAGATGATGTCCCCATCCGAATACACCCGGACTGTAATGACGATCCGATCGTCGTACCAGGCATGCTCCAGCACGTTCTCCACGAAGGGCTGCAGGATAAACTTCACCGTCGTATATTCGGTCAGCTTGTCATCCACCTCAAACACCGCCTCGATCCGGTCCGCAAATTTGATCCGCTGGATGTCGAGGTAGGACTGGACGATCTGCAGCTCCTTCCCGACGGGAATGAGCATCTCCCCTTTGTTCAGGCTCAAGCGGTAAAACTTTGCCAGACTCCGAATCATCTCATGAAGCTTATCGATTTCCCCGAGCTTGGCCATTCTGCTGATGGACGAAAACGTATTATACAAAAAATGCGGATTCATCTGCGCATGCAGCACCTGAAGCTCGGCTTCTTTTTTTTCCAGCTTCCCTACATATACCTCGTCAATCAGCTTCTCAATGGTGGTCGCCATCTCGTTAAACGCGCTTCCGATCTGAGCGAACTCATCCTTGCCCAATAAGGGCATCCGCTTGTGAAAATCTCCCTCCTGAAACGCGCGCAGCAATTCGATCAGCTTGTGGAACCGCCGCAGCAAATAACGGGACATAATGACGCTGATGGCCGTTAGCACTAGCAGGCTCAGGCAGCAGATCAGGATCGTCAGATTCCGGACCTTTCTTGAATTGTCCTGGAACGAAGCATAAGGGATCCAAGCTTCGATGCTGGCCGGCATCGACGGAATCGGCTGCCTGATCTGCAAATATTGCTCTCCGTGCTCCTTGGACAAGTCGCCGGCAAGCTGCGGCTTGCTCTTGGAGCCTGTGAACAGCAGCTCGTTCCGGCTGTCCATAACAAACAGCCGGCTGCCTGTTCCGAGCTGAGTCAAATCGATATCATAGAAAATATCCGTAAGCTTGACGGTAATCTTGATCAGCCCTATGGTAGTCAGCGTGTCGTAATTCATCAACGGACGAATGTAGGAAATTTGCTGAAGTGCGGCGTCATCCCCCACCTGCTTCCATACCTTGGTGTCAACATTCAGCTGGAGGGAACGGTACCACTCCTCTCCGACAATGCGGTCCGTATGAAAGATGGAATACTGCCTGCCGGCTGGAACGGCGGTCTTCGTTTCCGTAAGGCTATAATTGTAATAAAACTCGCTGATCCGGCTGTTATCCAAATACATATATACTTGCGCATTCATATTGGGCAAATTGGCCGCCGACTCGAGCCGCGGCAAAATATACTGCGTCGTTACCGAAAATTTCTCATAGTCCAGAAAATATCCGGACAAATACCGGGATAAGCTCTGATCTGCGAACAGAACCTCGGCGGCCCGCATCAGATCGTCGACCCTATAGTTGACGTTGCTGCCGATCTGCTTTACGGCGATCTCCAGATTGCTTCTCGTATTTTCGCTGATGGCGCTCTCCGAGGATTTATAGGCATAGCTCCCGATCAGAATAACCGGGACCAAGACCAGAAACATGTAGGAAAGAAGGATCTTATAGCGGAGCGGCAAGTACCAATCCTTGCTCCGGCGGTCCTTCCCCGCCATCCTTGCCCTCTTCTTGAACATCATCCGCCGCCTCATCCCTGCTTCCGAAAGTCGCCGGGCGTCATGCCCATATGCTCGCGGAACAGTCTGCTGAAATAGGCAAGCGACTTATACCCGACACGCTCGGATACCTCATAAATTTTGTATCGCGGGTCCTTCAGAAGCTTCATGGCCATCTCCATGCGCATTTTCACTACATAATCGTTAAAGGTTTCCCCGCTGTGCTCTCGGAACAGGTAGCCCAAATGGTTTGGGGAATACGAAAAGTAGTTGGCCACCTCCTTCAGCGTGATCTCCTCCGCCAAGTGCTCCTGGACATACTTCTCGATCTGCTCGATTAAACGGCGGTTTTTACCGTTGCGGCGTATGAAAAGCCGTTCCGCGATTTCGAACAGCGTCCTGCGGAACCATGATTTAATGTCCTCAATCGTCTCGAAGCGCCGGATGAGGTCCAGATGCTCCATTTTCCAGCCCAACAGACTGGCGAACGATTCGTTTAACTGGTTGAGATAGGTTTCCAGCTTGGAGGCGATGTGGATGGAGAAGTTGTGCACCTTGACCGGATTTTCGAAGGCCGATACCGTCTCGAACAAATCGTCCACACAGTCGCAAATCGCCACCAGCCCATAATTCGTCATCGCCTTAAAGGTAGCTTCCAGAATGGTCTGAATATCCTTCGCGTCCTCCGCCATCTTCAGCTTGCTGGCGCTTGGCGGGATCAGCCTGTTTTTGCCGATAAACATCTTGTAGCCGATCCGTTCTTTCACCTGGCGGAAGGAATGCGGGATCCCCTCCGGAAAATCGGCCGGCTCCCCGAAGCTCACCGTCACCGTAAAAGCGTGCCTGCTCCTGATCTCATGGATCAGCTCCTGCAGTTCCGCTTCCGCAAGGGATGGATCCGCCGTATATAGAAGTCCCAGCTGGGAATGCGTATACTTGCACCATAATCCCAGGCCTCGGGCTTCGATGATCGAACCGATGGACTGAAGCTCCGCCTCCGCGCCTTGAATGCCTCCATCCTCTTCCTGCCCGTATCTCCAAAGCGCATCGTCGATCTCCACCAGTGCCGCGATGGCCTTGCCTCCCTGCACTTCGAGCGGGTATTCGGCCAGGAAAGCGCGCAGCTTCTGCGGCTCCACATCTCCTTCCAATAGATGCTGGACGAAACCGTTCTTGATAAAATCATAGGACTCCACCAGCCTGGCCGCGGCCAGAGTCTTCTGGTCCTCCTGCGCTTCGAGCTCTTGTACGACCTTTTGCATTACCTCGATGATTTCGTTATCGTCCACAGGCTTCAAGATGTACCCGTCCGCCTTCAGATGCATCGCTTGCTTGGCGTATTCAAAGTCCGAATACCCGCTGATAAACACCGTTTTCACATTCGGGTTTTTCTCCAGAGCCTTACGGGACAAGTCCAACCCGGTCAGCACCGGCATCTTGATATCCGTTACCAGAATATCGATGTCGTGATTTTCCATATACTGCAGAGCCGCCAGCGGTTTCTCTCCGCTGAATACGACCTGGACGCCAAGCTCCTCCCATGGGATCAAAACCCGAAGGCCCTCCAAATCGTAGATTTCATCATCCACCAAAACAGCCCTGTACACCCCGTTCACCTCCCGGAGAGCTTTCTTTCATTATCGTGCCACTTGGCTTCCTTCCATTTCAGCACCTTGTCATACCCCAGTCTCGCGGCCTCCTGATCGGCCTGTTGGATCAACGACAACACCTCGTTCTCGCCGGACGCAAAAAAAAGCTTGGGCACAAGCCGCTTGAATTGCTCCTTCAAATGCTGCAGGATAATGCCTTCCTCGGAGCCGGGAGCCGGATCCAAATTGGAGAAGGCGGTTAGATTCATCGAAGTCTTGAAGGACACCTCCGCTTGAGCCATCGTTGTCCAATCCTGCGCTTTTCTTGGCAGCAGCTTCTCCCTTGCGGTTTTTACGCTGTCTATATAAGTGGTGTTCCCGTTCCAATTGAATTCGCCCAGCCGAAGCTCGTCATACTTCTTGGAATCCCTGTTGAGGTACGCTTCATTCGGAATAGGCACCCCATTCTCCACTTTGTCGTAAAATAGGCCGGGCGGACCGAAAAACAGGATCCGCTGCCCCTCGGGGCTTGACGCCCAGTTCATATAGGCAAAGATCGCCTCCGGATTTTTTGCGGAAGTTGTGATCACGTTCACGTTCCAGCCGGTCGTGTAGTAGCCGGATGGATAGATTTTGCTTCCGTCCACGCCAGCCTTGTGCAAAGGCGGGATGACCTGATAGCCGTTATCCGCATCCTTGGACTGAAGCAGGTTGTTTGCCTCCCGGCCGATCCTCTCGACAACGGCGTCGTAAGCGCCGAATACGGCGATTTTGCCGGACATGAGCTTCTCGAGAATCTGGTCCCGGGTTTCGGTGAACAAATCCTCCGGCGCCACACCGGCGCGATACAGCCGATTGGCCTCCAAAGCCGCATCGCGGAAAGCCGGGTCCTGGTAGATGGAAGTCAATCTGTCTCCGATCGGCACGCCAAACACTTGTCCTGCGCCTGGAGAAATGAAAGCGGGTGTCCTCCCTTCCGCAGCTCCGCTGTAAAGAAATCCAAACATTTGGACTTCGGCCGCGTCACGGATTTCTCCGAATTCGAGCGGCTGCATGTCCGGGTAGTTGCTTTTCACCAGCTTCGCATAGGCCTCCAAATCATCCCAGGTTTCCAGCTTCGGCGACCCCAGCTCCTGGTAAACCTTCTTCTGTACCAGGAAGGCGGCGTTGCCGGTTCCGTTATTTCCGTTGATGAACCAGTTGGGGATTTGGTAAAGCTTCCCGTCTTCGCTTCGGAGCATGTTCAGATTTTTCTCACCGACCGTCCGGACAAATTCGGGATATTTCTCCAAATACGGATCCAGCGCAACCAGCTTGCCCATCTTCTGCAGCCGTTCCACATCCTTGCCGCGATCCGTTACGATCACTTCGGGCAATTCGCCGGAAACGATCATCGTATTCAGCTTCTGTGAGGCAGCTCCATTGGATTGGATGGGAACCACCGAGACTTTGAAATTGTCCGAAATCCATTTGGCCTGAGGGCGTTCACTCCACATCGGCGCGGAATACCAGTCGTAATTCACGAAAAGGCTGAAGGTCACCGGCTGGAGTTTTCCTTGAACCGACCCCGCAGCTAGAGTTGGGGGAAAGGAGACTGCCGATTCCCCTCCGGTCATGCTGCTATCGGGTGAAGATGAACTCGGGCCGACTCTCGAACAGGCGGCGTGCAGTAAACAAACAACCAGAATGCCAGCGAGCTGCCGTTTCCGTCCTATTTTCAGCTTCATGAACATTCCCCCAGCCTATATATGCGAGAGTTCTTGTAAACGTTTCCATCCCATTATTATCGTATTCACCATTCTCCGACAAAAATCCTGCAACGTCGAACAAAGAAAGAGCCGCAGGCCTACCTACGGCTCTACGCATTCAAGCGTTATTTCCCATCCGTGTAAACCTGGAAATCATAGATGGAATATCCCTAAGGCGCATTTCGTTTGGTGCCGTACCCGGATAAATCTGCCGTTCCTCGCACCCCACGCAATTCATAATCGCTTTCATGAATGCTGCAGGAAAAGAAAGTATGCTTCCATACTTTCTCTTCCCGAATGATTTTCGTTTATTGGCCTGAAATTTTCTTCAAGTTTTCCTGCCACTGCGTCGTCTTCCATTTCAGCACCTTGTCGTAGCCGAGCTTCGTCGCCTCTTGGTCGGCTTGGGCAATAAGCGAATTGACTTCTTCATCGCTCTTGGCGAAGAAAATCTTCGGCACGACTTGTCTGAATTGGTCCTTCAACCGCTGCAGAATGATGCCTTCCTCGGAATTCGGCGCCGGATCCAGATTGGAGAATTCCGTCATGTTCTTGGAGGTCTTGAATGTAACATTGGCTTGCGCCTGCGTCGTCCAATCTTGAACCTCCTGCGGCAGCAGCTTCTCGCGCTGCGCCTTGGTGCTGTCCACGTAGGAGGTATTGCCGTACCAGTTGAACTCGCCGATCTTGAGCTCGTCATATTTCTTGGGATCGCGTTTGATATAAGCTTCGTTTGGAACCGGAACCCCATTTTCCACCTTGTCGTAGAACAGTCCTTGCGGACCGAAGAACAGAACCTGTTGGC
Organism: Paenibacillus chartarius; assembly: GCF_042432825.1. Taxonomy (NCBI): domain Bacteria; kingdom Bacillati; phylum Bacillota; class Bacilli; order Caryophanales; family Paenibacillaceae; genus Paenibacillus; species Paenibacillus chartarius. The sequence continues at coordinate 21,811 of NZ_JBHLWN010000123.1, forward strand.
CCTGCGGGCTTGTAGCCCAGTTCATGTAAGAGAAGATGGCCTCCGGATTTTTGGCGGAGGTCGTGATGACGTTAACGTTCCAGCCCAGCGTGTTATAGCCGGATGGGAACACCTTGTTTTTGTCCACACCGGATTTATGCACCGGCCAAATGACATCGTAGCCATCCTCCGGATCCGCAGCCTTCAGCATGTTGTTGGCTTCTCGGCCGATGCCTTCGACGACGGCGTCGTAAGCGCCGAACACGGCGATTTTGCCTTTCTTCAATTTCTCGAGGATTTGATCCCGGGTTTGGGTAAACAGATCTTTCGAGGTCATTCCATCACGGAACAGCCGGCTGCTGAACATCGCTGCATCCTTGAAAGCAGGGTCCTTATAGATGGAAGTCAACTCTTTGCCGTTCGGCACCCCGAAAACTTGCCCGGATCCCGGAGAAATGAAGGCAGGGGTACGATCGTTTTCCGCACCGCTGTACAGCATACCCAACATTTGCACATCTGCTCCGTCGCGAATTTCACCGAAATCAAGCGGCACCACATCCGGGAATTTGTCCTTTACCCGTTTCGTGTAAGCCTGCAGATCCTCCCACGTTTCCAGCTTGGGGGAGCCCAGCGCTTTGTAAATTTTCTTCTCCACCAAGTATGCGCCGTTGCCGTTGCCTTGAGTGCCGCTAATATACCAGTTTGGAATCTGGTACAGCTTACCGTCGGAGCTGCGCAGCATGTTCAGCGTCTTCTCGCCAACGGTCTTGACGAATTCCGGATACTTCTCCAGATACGGATCCAGCGCTACGAGCTTGCCGGCCTGTTGCAGACGCTCCACATCCTTGCCGCGATCCAGCACGATGACATCCGGCAGCTTGTTGGCGACGATCATGGCGTTCAGCTTCTGTGCCGCAGCCCCGTTGGACTGCACCGGATCGATTGTCACCTTCAAATTGTCGGTGATCCACTTTCCTTGAGGCCGCTCGAGCCAGTTCGGAGACGTGTACCAGTCATAGTTGACGAACAGGCTGAAGTCCACCGGCTTTACTTTCGCCTGGATATCGTTGGCGTCCGCCTTAGCCGCTACAGGTGCATTCGTCGCCGATTCCGATGCGTTGGCCGGGCTGCCTGCATCCTTGCTGCCCTGGGAGCAAGCCGTCAGCATAACGCTCGTGCTGAGAGCGCCGATCATGACCAGCATCAAGTTTCTTTTCCCGATCATCTGTATTACCCCTCTCGAAATTTCATTTCAAATGATACAAGCGGAAAACCGCCGATATCCGAATGCGACTGGCAGCAGCCGGAGGCTACTCCTTCAATGAGCCGACGAGCGCTCCCTTGACAAAATATTTCTGAAGGAACGGATATACCGCCAGAATGGGGAGCGTTGCCACCATCATTGTTGCCATTTGCAGAGCTTTAACCGTGACCGTATTCTGAACCATGCTCTGTGCATGGGTATTCAGATTGGCGATCAAGGTCGCCGTTGTGCCTGCATTGATAATTTGAACCAACAGCGTCTGGAGCGGAATCAGCTCTTGACTGTTGATGAAAACCGCCGGAGTGAACCAGTCGTTCCAGAGTCCGACAGCGGTGAACAATGACAATGTAGCCAGGACTGGACCGGAGATGGGCAGCACGATCCGGAAAAACACCCCGTAGTTGGAGCATCCGTCCATGCGCGCCGATTCCTCCAAGCCGTCCGGCAGCTCCGCAAAGAAGGTTCGGAAAATGATCATGTTGTAGACATTGACCATACCGTTAATGACAAGAAAGGCAAACGTATCGTAAAGCTTGATGGAGTGGATCAGAACGAAGTACGGAATGAGCCCACCGCTGAAATAGAGCGTAACGACACAGATGATCATGTACATTTTTTTGAAAACAAGCCCCTTCTTGGATAGCCCGTAAGCGAACATTGCCGTGAAAAAGATCGATAAGACGGTGCCGATAACCGTTCTTAGGATGGTGATCAAGTATGCATTGAAAATGTTCTTTTCCTTGAAAACGATCATGTAGTTCTCAACCGTGAACTCCCTGGGCCAAAAGGTTACGCCGCCCAATGAAGTATCGCTGCCGGAGTTAAACGAAATGACCAGCGAATTCCAGAACGGATAAAAGGTCACGAACGAAAGGACCAACAGCAGCAAGTAGATGATTGCGCGCAGCGTTCTATCCGAAGCACTCAATTTCATAACTGTTTCCCCTTATCCCGTTATCTACCATAAGCTTGCCTTGCCTAATCTCTTGGCGATGGTGTTGGCCAGGAACAGCAGGATGATGCTCAGGATCGATTTGAAGAGCCCTGCCGCCGTAGCGTAAGAGTACCGTTGGTTAAGGATACCCATCTGGTACACATAGGTGTCGATGACTTCCGCAATCGGCGTCAGAATGCCGTTGTTCATATTTTTGGTCAGCAACAGGATGTCCTCGAACCCTGCATTCAAGATGTTGCCGATGCCAAGTATCAGGAAAATCACAATCACCGGCGAGATACCCGGAAGCGTTACCAGGAAAATTTGCTTAAAGCGGTTCGCGCCGTCCAGCGCGGATGCCTCGTACAAAGCCGGATCGATGCCGGCGATAGCCGCCAAATAAACGATGGAGCCGAATCCGATTTCTTTCCAAACCCCGACGGATACGAGGATTCCCCAGAAATATTCGGGAATGGACATCCAGTTCACCGGTTCGCGAACCAGGGAGAACTTCAACAGCACTTCGTTAACCGGTCCGTTATCGACCGCCAGCATGGAGAAGACCAGCCCGGATACCACCACCCACGAAATGAAGTGCGGGATATACGTAATCGTCTGAACCGTCCGTTTGAAGACCATATTGCCGATTTCATTCAGCATAAGAGCCAGGATGATCGGAGCCGGAAAGCCGACGGCAAGCTTCAGCAGGCTGATACAAAACGTATTGCGTATAATGTCCCAGAATTCCGGCGATTCGAAGAACATCCTGAAGTGGGTCATTCCCACCCAGGGGCTTGCCGCAAACCCTTTGAACAGGTTGTACTCCTTAAAGGCGATCAGTACCCCCCACATGGGAATATAACTGAAAACCAAGATGAACAAGATGGACGGCAAAACCATGGATTGGTATTCCCATTGCCGGAAGAAACGCCTCCATAGGTTTTCCTCTTTGCGGACAACCGCACTAGTGGGCGCAAGCCGCTCTACTTCCGTCGATTCGGTTTGCGCTTCGCTTCTCATATCGCACCACCCTCTCTTCTCCTCTTTATGTGTTTATGGTAACGTAACGATCCTTGGCATTCTAGAACACCAATTAACGATTGTTTTACTTAATCAATGACATTAAGGAAACGAATTGCTTCGGCAAATCCTTGCGACGGATCGCCCTGAAAATATGGAGATTCGACCCGTTCTGAAACGCTCCGTCTCCGTGGAAACAATCGCTTCCTTTAATAGCGACGAAATAACGGGGTATCGATCATCAAAAACCGTGGATTCGTATGCAAAATCGTTGAATCGTTGAATTGAATACGATGGGAAATCGGAATATCGTGAAGTTATCACCATAGACGCAAATACACCTCGTGTTGAAATGTCGAAACCAAGAAAAGGAGTGATACTGTCGTTTTTGCTCGTCAAAACTATTAAGGAGGAAATCGTTCATGTTGTACCAAATTTGGGGTAGTATTCGCTTAAAAATGAAATTACTTACGACGATAACCATCCTCATCTCGATGGTGCTCAGCACGCTCAATATCATTCCGCTCACAAAGGCGAGCGCCGCCGCCTCTTACCTGCTATCCTTGAATCGGCCGGCTTACGCTTCCAGCTCGGAGGGCAACAACACGCCCGATCTGGCGTTTGACGGAAATACCGGTTCGCGTTGGGGCAGCGTGTGGGGAGTCGACCCGCAATGGATTTATGTCGATTTGGGAGCGAGCGCCGCGATTGACCGCGTCAAGCTCAACTGGGAAGGCGCTTATGCGAAGTCTTATAAGATTCAAGTGTCCAGCGATGAATTGAATTGGACGGATGTATATTCTACGACTGCGAGTAACGGCGGCATAGAAGACCTCGCGCTCAGCGGCACAGGCCGCTATGTCCGGTTATACGCGACCCAGCGCGCAATGGCTCAATACGGCGTTTCCTTGTTCGAATTCGAGGTGTACGGAACGGGCGGAGTCAATCCGCCGCCGCCGGTGCTCGGTCCGAACATTGCTCTCAATAAGCCCGTAGTTTCATCCTCCTACGAGCAATCGGACTATCTCCCGCCCGGATCGACGCTGCCGCAAAATGCTGTCGACGGCAACGATACGACCCGCTGGTCTTCGAACGCGACGGATAACGAATGGATTTATGTCGACCTTGGCAGCAGCCATACGATAGGCCGAATTATTTTGGCTTGGGAAGCAGCCGCCGGCAGAATCTACGACCTGCAGGTTTCGGATGACAGCACGAATTGGACGACGATTTACAGGGAAATGCACGGCGACGGCGGCACGCTCAACTTGCCCGTTTACGCGAACGGCCGCTATGTGCGAATGAAAGGTATCAGCAGAGCGACCAGCTTCGGCTTCTCGCTATTTGAGTTCAAGGTGTACGATTACGTCGCAGGCGATCCGCAGACGACGTATCCGATCCCGAGCATTCCCCCAACGTCCGCGGTTCCAGTCGGACAAGGGAGCTACGATACGAACGACCTGACCATTCCGCAGCCGAAATATCCGAAATACAGAGCCGATTCGCTCCATGCTCCGCTGCCATCCAACGACTGGTGGCAATCTATTATGATCAACAGGCTCGGCGACGGCATTGTAACGCTTCCGCTCAAAAGCAAATACACGCAGCAGGGCTTGGGCGTGCTGACGCCGGGCGCCGGATTCGTCAGCACGGACGGCAAAACGCAGGCGGCTACCGGCCCGTCCGACCTGTTCCTGATGGCGAACAATATCAACACGTCGAATATGTCGAACCGGATTACGGCATACGGCGATTGGTCGGCCGACGCCGTATTGAGCGACGGGACAACCGACAAAATGAAAACGACCTTCGTCAAAGGCTCGCCGTATTTGTTCAACCAATTCAGCGATCCGATGTCGCCCGAGGTGTACATCCCCGGCACCGTCCGTTATTTTGATGATAACAACACGACGCTTCTGACGACCGATGGGGCTGTGGTCAACGCAGACCACATCGGCCTGGAAATTACGACGACCGACGCCGCACCGACACCGGCGCCCGTCACGAGAACCTACGGCCTGTTCGCTCCGGCGGGCACGACGTTCCAGAAGGTAGGCTCCAAGCTGAAAATCAAACTGGGCGGCGGACTTACCTATTTATCGCTTGCTGCCATGCCGGCGGCGGCGAATCTGAATTATTTTTATCAGCATGCTTACGCATATGTAACCGACACGAAGGTATCTTACAATTTCAACGAAACGACTTCGAACGTCACGACCACGTTCAATGTCGCGACGTCGCTGAAACGCGCAGGCTTTGCGAATACGACGCTGATGGCGCAGCTGCCGCACCAATGGAAAATTACGACGACGCCTCTTACCGCCTTGGCGTATCCTTCGATCCGCGGCGTTCTGAAGCTGACGGAGGGCAATAGCTTCACGACCGTCGACAAGTTTTACGGTATCGTTCCGCAGTTTACGGAGCCTGGCGATGCCGGCTATTCCCGCCAGTCGCTGCTGCAGTATTTGGCGCTGCTGGATGCGGACACGGCCACGAATCTGATGCAAACCGACGCCTATTGGCAGGGGAAGAGGCTTCATCCGCTCGCCATGGGTGCGTTGATTGCAGATCAGATCGGCGACGCCAATTACAAGAGCCTGTTCCTCGGCCGCATGAAAACGATTTTGAGCGACTGGTACACCTACACCTCCGGCGAGCCGAACTATTACTTCTCTTATAACTCGGACTGGGGCACGATGATCTATAAGGACAGCGGCTTCGGTGCCAATTCGGGCATTACCGATCACCATTTCACTTACGGGTATTACGTGTTCGCGTCCGCGATTCTGGCCACGTACGATCAGGATTTCAAGGACAAATACGGCGGCATGGTCGAGCATTTGATCCGGGATTATGCGAATCCTTCGCGGACCGACACGATGTTCCCATTTTTCCGGAATTTCGATCCGTATGAAGGCCACTCGTGGGCAGGCGGCTACGGCGACAACAACGACGGCAACAATCAGGAAGCGGCCGGCGAAGCGCTATTCGGCTGGGTCGGCCAATATATGTGGAGCATGCTGACGGGCAATCAGGCTTACCGCGACGCTTCCATCTTCGGCTTCACAACCGAATTGAAGGCGGTCGAGGAATACTGGTTCAACTACGACCAAGACAATTGGCTTCCGGCTTACACGCATAAATCCGTAGGTCAAGTGTACGGCAGCTCGAACTTCTTCGGAACGTTCTTTAACGGGAATCCGGTGTACGTGTACGGCATTCACTGGCTGCCGACGGCCGAATATTTAACGAGCTACGGCTTCGATAAGGCAAAGGCAGCTGCGCTGTATAACGGCTTTGTGACGGATAACGGCGGTCCGGAGACGGATTGGTATCACATCGTGTGGCCGATTCAATCGCTGAACGATCCGCAAGCCGTGCTGAACAAATGGAATCCATCCATCATGCAGCAAAACGAAGTGTTCAACACCTATTGGTTCATACACAACATGGCGACCCTCGGACAGCGCACTAAAGATATTTGGGCATCCGGCTGGTCCAGCGCAACCGTTTATAAAAACGGCGCCGGCTACAGCGCGCTCGTCTGGAATCCGACAAGCGCCCCCGTAACGGTAACGTTCCGGAACGCTGCAGGTGTAACGGGCTCCGCAACCGTGGCTGCCAAATCGCTGGCGAAAGTCAATCCGTTGACGAACGGCGGCGGCAGCGGGGGCTCCAACCTGGCGCTGAACAAAACCGCCACGTCGTCGGCAAGCCCGCTGCAGCCGGCTGTGAACGCGGTGGACGGCAATGCCGGTACGAGATGGGAATCCGCCTTCAGCGATCCGCAGTGGATTCAGATCGATCTGGGAGCGGTTTATTCGGTCAATCGCGTCCTCCTGAACTGGGAAGGCGCATACGGCAAAGCGTATTCGATTGAAACGTCTACGGACGGTAAGACCTGGACGACCGCCTATTCGACGACGACGGGCGACGGCGCTATCGACGATATTACCTTTGCGGCTGTGAATGCGCGCTATGTGAAAATGAACGGTACGCAGCGCGGCACGCAGTACGGCTACTCGCTGTGGGAGTTCGAAGTGTACGGCAGCTCTTCGTCAACGCTCACCCCTCCTGCGCTTACGGCGGATACGACGCAGAATACGGCCGGCCAGCCGATCGACGTGACGTTCGCCGATAACGCGGCATGGCGCGGCGCGATCAATGCGGTGAAGGTGGACGGCACCGCGGCGAGCGCATCCCAATACACGCTGTCCGCAGGCAAAATCACCCTGAACGCCGCCTTGTTCCCGACGGAGAAAACCTATACCGTCACGATATCGGCGGCAGGCTACACGGACGCTTCGGTTCAGCAGCCAATCACAGCAGCTCAAACCGCCGTGAATCTGGCGCTGAACCAAACGGCCACGTCGTCGGCGAGCCCGCTGCAGCCGGCTTCGAACGCGGTGGACGGCAATGCCGGTACGAGATGGGAATCCGCCTTCAGCGATCCGCAGTGGATGCAAGTCGATCTAGGCGCGGCAGCTTCCATCAGCCATATCGTTCTTAATTGGGAAGCGGCATACGGCAAAAGCTATCTTATTGAAGTTTCCACGAACGGAACGACTTGGACGCAGGTATATTCGACAACAACGGGCGACGGCAACATCGACGATATTACGTTTGCGCCGACAAGCGCCAGATACGTACGATTGACCGGAACGCAGCGCGGCACACCGTACGGCTACTCCTTATGGGAGCTGTCCGTGTACCCGTAACGCAAACCGGGTGGAAGTAACGCAGAAGGGCTGTCCCCACAAGTAGAAAAACTCTACTTGAGGGTGACAGCCCCTTTTGCCTCCGCCTCCGGACCGAAGCCTTCAGGCAGCGAAGCTCGGACAATGTGCAGGTAACTAGCGCTCCACGAAAAATACTCCAATGTAAGCGTTTTACATTTTCTGCCGTAGCCCTTATTATGCGTTGTGATTCTTGCTCACCCCGAATCGCGCACAAAAACCCGGCCCCCTCAGTCGGGAGGCTCGGGTTTTATTGCAGCGTCATGGCTCAGGCGGTTTTCTCTATGCTCCATGCTCCCCGATGGGCGCCATATGCCGCACCCTCCCGCGGTAATACATAACCTCACGGTACCCGGCCTCGCGCGCCGCCTGTACCGCTTCATCCAGATGCATGCCGATGTCGTCGGGAAAATGCGCATCCGAGCTCAGCGTAATCGGCACGTTATGCTCGAACAGCACGCGCAGCAGCGACGGACTCGGGCACATCTCCTTGACGGGATACCGGTAGCGAAGGCCCGTGTTGATCTCGGTACCGATGCCGTTCGCCTGCAGTGCCGCCGCCACTTCACGGTACATCGGCAGCAGCCCGCTCTCCTCCGGCCGGTAGCCGAACACCTTCAGATTATCCAAATGGGCGATCCAGTCAAACAGCCCGCTCCCCGCCGCCCGAATCACATTGGCATAATGTCCGGCGTACAGCTCCGGCAGCGAATAGTCGCGGAACCGCTCCTGCACATCGGGATTGTCAAAGCCCCAGCCCTCGTAGAAATGCACCGAGCCGATCACGTAGTCCAGCTCCAATCCGGCCAGCAGACCGCGCAGCTCATCTTCCCCGCCGGGAAAATAGTCTGCCTCCACACCGACCGCCAGATCCGGCTCGCGCCGGGCCGCCGCACGCATTCCTTCCAGATACTGCTCGGCCGAATAGACGCACACCCGGTCCAGCCATTCGCGCTGCAGCCGTCCAAGCGGACTGTCGTCCAGCAGCATATGCCGCTCATAATAGCCTTTGAACTCCGTGAACCTGTACAAATGGTCGACGACGCCGAACTGCTCGATCCCTCTCGCCCGTCCCGTCCGGATGTACCGCTCCAGCCATTCGTAGCTGAAACAGCCGCTCTCCGTCCGCAGCTTCAGCTGATCGACCGCCTGCCGGATCCATGGCAATGTGCCGGGGCCGGAGGACCCGCCGGCCGCGGCTCCGGCGACAGCAGGCGAAGTCTCTTGCAAGGCCCGTGCCGTGCGCATCAGCCACTGCAGCGAATAAGGCCCCTCCTCCAGATGAAAATGGAAATCAACCTTCACGCGTCCCCCTCCGATTCCTCATCGTATGCAACGCCGGGAAACCGCAAAGCGGCCATCGCAGCGGACGGCTGCAGACCGAGCAGGCGGCAAGCGAGCGGCGCCACCGCCAGCTGCGGCACACGCTCTTCGTAGTAGCCCGGCTTCACTCCGGCTGTGCCCATGATATACAGCGGCACTTCCCGCTCCTCTACTCCGGTGCCTCCATGCTGACCGTCCGCGTTCATGCCGTGATCGGACGTGACGATGACCCGGTAGCCGAGCTCCAGCCAGCCAGGCGCCAAATTCGCCAGCAGCGCGTCGGCCATAATCGCTTTGCCGCGGTATTCCTTCGAATCCGCCCCGTACCGGTGGCCCGCATCGTCGATCCCCATCGGATGGATGTACAGGAAATCCGGATTCTCCCGCCGGCGCAGCAGCTCCGCGTCCGCAAACAAGTGCGAATCGGGATAGCTGTCGTCATAATAAAACTTCCCGTGCTGAATCGCCCGCGACTCGTCATGCTGCTCCCGGTCCTCAATCGGATCGAACGGCGCCCGGTTGTACAGCTCGCTGACCCAATAGTACGCCGCCGCCGCCGTACGAAGCCCCTGCTCGCGCGCCAAATGAAATACGCTTGTCTGCGTGCTGAGCCGTACCGTCTGATTGCTCGTAATGCCGTTCACCGAGCTTGGCGTTCCGGTCAGCAGCACCTCGTACAAGGGCCGCGACAAGCTCGGCAGCTCCGACCATACGCGGCAGCACGCCGCCTTCCCGGCTTCGACCATATGATTCATATACCCCATCTGCGTGCGCGCCGTGTCGTAACGAAGGCCGTCCAGCACGACCATAATCACTTTCCCGGATATGATGCTCATGAGTCCTCCTTCACCGGCGCCTGCACCCACAGCACGCCCTTTTCTTCCAATGCGGCCGTCCAATCCGCCGGGCACGGCGCATCCGTCACAATGACATCCGCTTGCTCAATCGGCAGCATATGCGCAAAGGTGGAGATGCCGATCTTGGATCGGTCCGCCAGCACAATGACCTCCTGCGCAGCCTCGGCGAGAGTGCGGGACATTGACGCTTCGTTCAGGTCATAATCCGTAATGCCGTGCGTTAATGTGATGCCTCCGACCGACAGGAACGCTTGATCCACGCGGAACTCGCGGGCGATGCGCTCGCTCAGCGGACCGTTCGCCGCCTGCTGCTCCGGGTTGACTTCCCCGCCGAGCAGGATGACTTTCCCGCTGAACTTGTCTTGACTAAGCGACTCCAGCAGGCAGACCGCCGCCGGCAGGGAATTCGTCAGCACCGTCAGCCGCTTCCGGCCCTGAATGGCACGGGCCAGTTCCAGCGGCGTCGTCCCTTCATCGATCGCGATCGTGCTGCCGTCCTGAATCATCTCCGCCGCCATCCGGCCGATCGCCCGCTTTTCCTCGAAGTTCACCTTTTGCCGCATCGAATACGGCGCTTCGTCCGTCCGGAACGTCGGCTTGATCGCCCCGCCGTAGACCCGCTTCAGCAGCCCTTCCTTCTCCAGCGCCGCCATATCGCGCCGGACCGTCTCCGTCGAAACGTCCAGGTGCGCCGCCAAAGGCACGACCATCACCTTTCCTTCCCGCTCGAGCCATTCCAAAATGCACATCTTGCGTTCTTCCGCCAACACCGACAAGCTCATCCACCGCCAGACTCCAAGTATTTGCAATCTGTATGATCCCACTCCAGCGTTACGTTCGTTCCCGGCTGCAGCAGCGCCTCGCCGCTGCGGTTCAGCGCATCAACCGTCACGCTGCCGGCTCCGGCCTCCACGACATACCGAATGATATTGCCGAGCACCGCCGCTTCCTTGATTTGACCGTTGATCCGCACGAGTCTTTCCGCTGCAGCTGCTGCCCTTGTTGCCACTGCCGCACTTGTTGCCCCCGCCGCTGTCGCTGCCGCAGCAACACCATCGGCCGCAACACCATTAGCCGCCACTTCAGCAGCGCCGATCCGCTCGTCCGAACCATATGGCGTCATCCGAATCGCCTCCGGCCGCAGCGCATACGTTCCCGCCGCATCCGTCCAGCCCCAGGCGGCAAGCTGCTCCGCCCGGAACAAGTTGTAGTTGCCGATAAACCTGGCTACAAACTCCGTCTTCGGCTTCGTATAAACGTCCTCCGGCGTGCCCAGCTGCTCGATCCGCCCCTGATTCATGACGCACACCCGGTCGGACACTGTCAGCGCCTCCTCCTGATCGTGCGTCACGAAAATCGTGGTCATGCCAAGCTCCTTCTGCAGCCGGCGAAACTCCGACCGCACCTGCTTGCGGATCTGCGCGTCGAGCGCCGAGAACGGCTCGTCCATGAGCATCAGCTTCGGCTCGACGGCCAGCGAGCGCGCCAGCGCCACCCGCTGCTGCTGACCGCCGGACAGCTCATGCGGATACGCGCCGAGCTTGTCCTCCAGCCCGACCATGGCCGTCAGCCGCTCGACACGCTGCCGAATGTCCGGCTTGCTCATCTTCTTCACCGTAAGCCCGAAAGCAATATTGTCCGCCACCGTCATCGTCGGAAACAGCGCGTACGACTGAAACACCATGCCGATCCCGCGCTGCTTCGGCAGCAGCTTCGTAATGCGGTTTCCGTCCAGCGTAATCTCGCCTTGATCCAGCGGCAGCAAGCCCGAAATACAGCGCAGCAGCGTGCTCTTCCCGCAGCCGCTCGCCCCGAGCAGCGTCAATAGCTCGCCCCGCTCCACCTCCAGGCTGAGCCCGTGCAGCACCGTCGTCTCCTTGAACCGCTGCGTAATGCCCTCCAGCTCCAAGTAACTCATACTCCCGTCCTCCCGTTCGCTCCGAACAACCGCTTGCTAAGGCGCATCCATATGAGGGACAGCACCAGAATGATAACGAAATACGCCATCACGATAGCGCTCGCCAGATGGCCGCTCTCGTTCAGCCGGCGGTACAAATAGATTTGAATCGTCTCGAAATGCCCGCCAACGAGCAAATTCGCCAGCACGAACTCCCCGAACAGCACCGACAGCGAGAGCAATGACGACACCGTAATCCCCGGCAAAATGGCGGGCGCGATAACGCGCCGGAACGCCGTCATTTTCCCAGATCCGAGCAGCTCCGCCGCTTCCATCAGCTCCAGGCTGTGCACCGTCCGCAGGCTGTTGCGGATGCCTTGGTACATATAAGGCAGAATCGCTACGAAGTAGGCGCCGATCAAAATCCAAACGGTACCGGAGATCGCAAGCGGCCCGGAGGAGTACATCCGGATCAAGCCGACGGCGGCTACGACCCCCGGCACCGCATAGGGCATCAGCATGAGCATTTGCAGCCATTTCTCCCACTTCGGGACATACACGGTCACGACGAACACAGCCGGCAGCATGACAACGAGGCACAGCCCGATCGTCACCGCGCTCGTCCAAATCGTCCGCAGCAGCGCATCCCCAAAGCGGGCGTCGCGCCACAGATCGACGTACCACTGCAGCGTCCACACCTCGGGAAGCACGGTCGCCTGCCACGTCCGGGACAGCGAATACAGCAGCGTCGCCAGCAGCGGAATGAGCAGATACACGATAACAATCGCCAAAATCGATCGAGGCAGCGCCTTGGACCGCTTCACTGCAAATCCCTCCTCACCTTGCGCATCAGCCGCTCATTCACCCACATCGCGAGCACCATCATCAGGCCGAGCAGCACCGCCAGCGCGCAGCCGAGCTGCGGCCTCGTGACGACGTTGCCGGCGACGAGCGCGCCGATGCGGATCGCCAGCAGGTTGTAATTGCCGCCGACAAGCGCATAGCCGGTCGCGTACGCCCCCATCGCATTGGCGAACAGGATCGTGAACGTCCCGGCAATACCGGGCAGCAGCACCGGCAGCGCGATGCGCCGCCAGAAATGGAGCGTACCCGCTCCAAGCAGCGCAGCCGCCTCCCGCCACTGCTCCCGGATGCCGTGGAACGTTGGATACAGCAGCAGCGCCCCGAGCGGCACCTGAAAATATACGTACACCAGCGCCAGTCCCGTCCACGAGTACAAGTTAAAACCGTCAAACAAGGACCAGCCCCAGGATTTTAGCAAAATCGTAAATACCCCGTTGTTGCCCAATAAAATAATATAAGCGAACGCGAGCGGCAAACCGGCAAAATTCGAGGTCATATTGGAAACCGTCAGCACCGCCGTCCGGGTCGCCTCGGAGGTGCGGGTTATCGCATAAGCCAGCGCCAGAGATAACACGATGCCCACGACGCTGGAATAGAAAGAGATCAACAGGCTGTTCGTAATTGCCTTCACGTAGAACGCATTCGTGACAGCCGTCACATACTGCTGCAGCGTCACCTGCTTGCCGTCGTCCGACAAGAAGCTGTTCATCACCATGGCGGCCGTCGGCAGCAGCTCGAACAATACAATGAGCAGCATCAGCGGGAGAAGCGCGGCGATGAGCGTGAGCGGATTGATTTTCCTAAGGTTCATGACGGATCGGTGCTCCTTGTTAAAAACAGTTACCCTCTTCTCAACAAAGAAGGTAACTGTTTATGTTCCTGCATCAGAGAGTACAAAATTTCGTCTATAAATTGGCTGATTCCGCTACGGTAACGCGCCCGTCCTTGAGGACGGCGTAAACCGTTTATCCTCGGCCAACAGGGTTAGTTCAGGTTAACCAATACCTTCTCTTCCCACAGCTGCGGGATCGCCTTCGAGGTTGCGTCCCACGCCTTGAAGTCCTTGATCGGCTTGGCGTTCTTGTATTGCTCGCTAGGTACCAGCTTGCTCGCCACGTCGGCCGGCAGCTTCACATCGTCGCGGATCGGACGGGCGAAGCCCTTCGCCAGATTGATTTGACCGGCATCGCTGAGGATGTACTCCTGAGCCAGCTTCGCTGCATTCGGATGCGGCGCATACTTGTTGATAATCGTCGCGTAAGCGCCGATGACGCTCGCTTCCTTCGGAATGGAGATATCATAGTCGGCCGATTTCAGCTGATCCTTGTACCCAAGTGCGTTGAAGTCCCACACGAGAGCCACTTCAATCTCGCCCTTCTCGAAGTTCGCCACCTTGACGTCCGCGAGAGAAATGCGCTTCTGCTTCGACAGCTTCTCGAAGAAATCGATGCCCGGCTGAATGTTCTTCTCGTCGCCGCCATACGCCATCGCCGCCGCCAAGATCGCGTTCTGCGCCTGCGAAGCTTTCGCCACATCGCCGATCGCTACCTTATAGTTACCCTTCAAAATATCGTCGAAGCTCTTTGGCGGGTTCGGCACCAGCTTCGTATTCGTCATGAACGCAATCGTACCGGTGTAGCCGACGACCCAGTTGCCGTCCTTATCCTTGGCCCAGTCCGGAATCTTGTCCCACGTCGACACCTTGTGCGGCTGCACGACGCCCTTCTCCACCGCAACAGAAGTGAACGCCATGCCGACGTCGCCGATATCGGCCGTAGGCTTGTCCTTCTCAGCTTCGAACTTGGCGATCTCTTCGGCCGAGGACATGTCCGTGTCGGTGTGCTTGATGCCGTATTTGCTCAAGATGTCCGCCCAGGTGTCCTTCCAGTTCGCCCAGGTATCCGGCATACCGACGCTGACGACCGTTCCTTCCTGCTTCGCCTTCTCGGTAATTTGCTCCAGGGTTAAAGGCTTGTTCGCGTCCGCTTCCTTCGTTGTGTTTGCAGCCGCCGGTGCCGGCGCCGGCGTGCCCGCCGAGCTCGAAGCCGGCTTCGTTTCGGTCGTACCGCATGCGGACAACGCCGCCATCAGGACGGGTACAACCAGTAAGCGCATTGCTTTCGGTTTCATCGTTCCGTGCTCCCTCCACTTTTCAGTAAATGTGATATGTTGTGTTTTCTTGTTGTTTTTCGACTGAATTCATCATACAAGCCAATTATTATCGGAAGTTCAATGTGCCGTGAATTTATTGTAAATGCCATGCAAAAAAGGCCGCAGCCTCTAAGCCGCGACCTTCATTCTGATGCAGTTACGCTTCCGGATACAGATCCGTCGACAAATACCGCTCGCCCGTATCCGGCAGCAGCACCACGATCTTTTTGCTGCGATTTTCCGGTCTCTTCGCAATCTGCAGTGCCGCAAACACCGCCGCCCCGGACGAAATGCCGACCAGCAGCCCTTCGCAGCGGGCCAGCTCCCGCGCCGTCCCGATCGCTTCTTCATTCCTCACCTGCACGATTTCATCGACAACCGACCGATTGAAATTATCCGGGACAAACCCGGCGCCGATCCCCTGAATGAGATGCGGTCCGCGCTTCCCGCCGGAAAGCACCGGGGAATCGTGCGGCTCCACAGCGACGATGGATACGGACGGCTTCCGCTCCTTCAGCACTTCCCCTACCCCTGAGATGGTGCCTCCCGTACCGACACCGCCGACAAACATATCCACCTCGCCGTCCGTATCCCGCCAAATCTCTTCCGCCGTCGTTTGCTTATGAATGCTGGGGTTGGCCGGATTGGTGAATTGCTGAGGGACGAACGAATGAGGGATCTCGGCGGCCAGCTCTTCCGCTTTCCTAATGGCTCCGCCCATTCCTTCCGCAGCAGGCGTCAGCACCAATTCGGCACCGAGCGCGATGAGCAGCTTCCGGCGCTCCAGGCTGAAGCTCTCCGGAAGCGTAATGATCAGCCGATATCCTAGCGCCGCGGCGGCGAAGGCAAGGCCGACTCCCGTATTCCCGCTGGTCGGCTCGATAATGACCGAGTCCTTATGGAGCAAGCCGCGCTTTTCCGCATCCTTGATCATCGCATAGCCGATCCGGTCCTTCACGCTGCCGGCCGGATTGAAATATTCCAGCTTCGCGATGATATCCGCATTGACGCCGTGTTTCTGAATGAAGTTGGTTAATCGCAAGAGCGGCGTGTTTCCTATAAGTTCAGTAAGATTGCTCGAGATTCTGGTCATGGGTGTCCCTCCGTTTGAGTTTTTTACCAAACAACAGAAAGAAAGACCCGCCCGGCCCGGCGGCCAAACGAGTCTTCCGACAGCCGCTTACTTCTTGGCAGGCGGAGTGCACACCCCGTCTGCACATGCCTCGTCCGCCAGCTCCCCGCCCTGTTCATTCAGCATCGTGAGCGGGCGCGATTCCTCCCAGGCCTGCTGCAGCGCTTGAACGAAAACTTCGCTGGGCTGGGCTCCCGAGACGCCGAATTTGCGGTCAATGACAAAGAAAGGAACGCCGCGTATGCCGAGCTGCGCAGCTTCCTGCTCATCGGCGCGGACCTCGCTCCCATACTCGCCCTCCGCCAGCATCCGCAGCACCTCATCCCGGTCAAGCCCGATTTCCGCCGCGAGGCCGGCGAGCGTCTCGTGATCGCTCAGGTTCAGCGAGTCGGTGAAATACGCTTTCAGCAGCCGTTCCGTCATCGCGTTGCGCTTGCTGTACGCGGCGGCATAGTGGGTCAGCCGATGCGCGTCGAACGTGTTCGTTACCGCGATCGTGTCCATGTTGTACGTAAGACCGACGTCAGCGGCTTGCTCCGTCATGTTGCGGTTCATCTCGACGGCCCGTTCGCGCGGCATACCGTATTTATTGGCCAGCATTTGATGAACATCGTACTCCACTTTACGAGGCGCGTTCGGATCCAGCTCGAAGCTGCGATACACGATCTCTACCTCCGCACGCTGAGGAAACTGCTCCAGTGCAGCTTCAAAGCGGCGTTTGCCGATATAACAGAACGGACAGGCAAAATCCGACCAAACTTCAACTTTCACAGCAAACCCTCCTTAGACGTCGTTGACGCTCTTCTGCCATTGTACGCCTGTAGGACCCATACTTCAAATCCGTCAAAAAAGGCCGCCCCCCTCTCGACCAAACGGTCAAGCGAGGATGACGACCCTCTTTACCGAAAATTAGGTTTGATACAGCAGTTGATGGAGCATGGCGGCTGCCTGCGCCCGATTGGCCGCAGCCTTCGGTGCAAATTCGCCTTCATTCATGCCGTTAATCATACCGGCTTGCTGCAAAGCCGCTACCGCTTCTTGCGCATAACCGGCGATATCGGCCCCGTCGGCGAACGCCTCTGGAGCTTTAACCGGCTCCAGTGTCAGCCGCGCCGCGGCCATTGCCCGATAAATCATGACCGCCATATCCTCGCGGCTGATCAGGTCTTGGACACCGAAAAATCCTTCTTTCACGCCGTTAACGATTCCGAGCCGATGGGCCGTCAGCACGGCTTCGTAATACCATTCGCCTTGCTCCACATCGCTGAAAGGATTGCCTCCTCCGTTCGCTCCGTTCGCGTGAAGATCCAGCGTCCGAACCAGCAGCTGTACGAATTCGGCTCTCGTTACGTCCTTCTCCGGCGCGAAGCTTGCGTCCGACACGCCGTCCACGATCCCGCGGGCGGCCAGCGCGGAGATGCTGCCCGCGGCCCATTCCATCCGGGCCAGATCGGAGAAGCGCACTTCTACCGGAACAGCCGCGTATTTGCTGAAGTGCTTGGCTTTGAATTCGACCGTACCGGAAGCCGGATTGTAACGGCCGTTCTTCACCACTTCGAGGGTGCCGTTATCCGAAATATAGCAGATGACGACTTGCCCCGGATTCTCTCCCGCCTTCAGGGTGTACGGAATGGACACTTGAACCGTCTGACCGGCGCCGAATTCGCGAATACGCTCACCGCCTACGCTTAAGTTGAAGTCAAACACCGCATTGCTTCCAACTCGGCTGCGAATCGGTTCCGGCAAATCGGCGGGTTCCACTTTGCTCACGCTCAGTTCAACCTCGGCTGCGTGATCCGAGCCTGTTAAGAGCGAGCTGGGAAGCTCCAGCTTGGCAAAGCCCGTATCGACCAGAATCCGCTTTACACCGGCGTCCGCGGCAGCCTTCACCCGATCGGCCGGCAGCTTGGCAGCGACGGCCTTGACCTCACCGGGCGTTACGATCTCAAACGCAATGCGGCCCGCTTTGACTCTCTTCAATGCCTCGGCAAAAGCTTGCTCCCCTATGTCGGCCGTCGCTTTCCCGCTGGCATCGACAGTGGCCTTTACTTCATTGGCCGGAAGGGCCGGCACTTGACCCGGAGCCGTGCCGGAGCCGCCCGTGCCGGGATTGCCGCCGCCCGTTCCAGTCTCGGTGCCGGTGCCCGAATCGGAGTCCGGATCGGGGCTTGCGGCCTTGCCGACCAAGGTAAGCACGCCGTAAACGGATGTGTCCATATAGCCGTTGCCGGTCGTATCGTTCCAGGCGGCAACGCTTTGACGGGAACCGTCCTTGCCGTCGTTGATCTGTACGTCAAAGCCGATCTTCTTGCCGTTAGCCGGCGTTACGTCCTTCAGCGGTATTTTCGCTTCAATCGTGTAGTTCGTTCCGGTTACTTTCGCTGCCGATACGAAGCCTTCCTCGATCGCGGCCGGATTGAACGAGGTATCGCCGGCGAAGTTCACCCGGTATTGTCCGTCGTCATCTTGGTAGAACGATGTTTTGGCATTGTTCCGGTCGACGAAGATTTCAACGGAATCCTGCTCCCATGCATTGGGGCTGCTCTTGTCCAGCTGCGCGTCGCTAACCTGGATCAGCACATACAGATGTCGGTCGTCCCAGAGCGCCTTCGCCACTCCGCTTGCGCCCTGCCACGCCATCTGATAGCGATTCACCGGCATCGCGTAGGTATCGCTCCAAACCGAGTCCACCGTACCGTCTATAACGGGGGTACCATATTTCGCTGTGGACTGGTTTGCATGGGCCGTGTCAGGCTGATGCTCCGCCATAAACTTATCCGGATCAATGACGCCGTAGTACGCCGGTTTCGCCTGCAGGTTCTTATCGAACAGCAGCGGATTGGCAGAAGCTCTCCAGCTCGTATTGTCATCCATTCCCCAGAACGTAACGCGTTCGATATGGGCTGCATGCGCCTTAAAAATATCGAGCAATTGCGCGTACAAGTAGCCCTGGGCAATCGCCAGCTTCTCGGACAGCTGATAATTGCTTCCCGCCTGAATATCCAGCTCGGTAATGCTGACGGTAACGCCCAAGGAAATAAACTTCTCCAGGGACAGCTTCACATTTTCCGGATTCGTGTTGACATTGTAGTGTGCCTGCATCCCGACGCCGTCGATGAGAAGCTTGCCGGGGTGCGTCCGCGCGTACCTTTCGTTGAGCTCCTTGACCATGCTGTATATGGCTTGGGCCTTATTTTGATTGTCCTCGTTGTAGTCGTTGTAATACAGCTTGATATTCCAGTCCGGATGCTCATCCAGCACTTCTCTCGCCGCCAGAAACGCCTGCTCGACATAGTCGGGTCCGATCGCTTGATACCACGGGGACCGGCGCAGCGCCGCCTTCCAGTCCGCCGGGTTCGACGGGTTATCGTTCATCGCTTCGTTGACGACGTCCCAGGAAATCACCCTGCCGCCAAAATGCTCCATGACCGTCCGGATATGGGTCCTCAAATTAACGAGCGCTTCCTCCCGGCCGAGCGGGATCGTGTTGTTCTGCGCATCCTTCGCCGTATTCATCCACGCGGGCGACTGCTGATGCCATACGAGCACGTGTCCGTGCATGTTCATGCCTTCCGCCAAAACCTTGTTCACCATCGCATCCGCCGCATCGAAAGTAAAATCGCCCTTCGCAGGCTGCAGCGCATCCGGCTTCATGGCGTTGCCGGCCGTAGCGGCATTGTGATGCAGCTTCAGAAGCTCCAGCCGGACGCCCTCCAGATCCTCCGCCGATATCGCGTTGCCGATCAGGAATTCGTTCCGATAGGCGGTCTTGATCGGAGTCAGATCCTTCTGAATGGAAACCGGGCCCGAGCCCGTGCTGGCAAAGCTGATATCGTCGATATAGAACGAAGCGGTGCTGTTGTTCGAGCTTTCCACATAAATGGTCAAATACTCGCCGCTTACGTTGTTATACCGGTACGTTCCCTCGAATAGAACCCAGCCGTCGCTAGTGCTGATCGTTTTGGGCGCGAGGTTCACATAGTTGGCGCTGCTTCCATCGCCGACCTGCGTGGACAGCTGAAGCTGTGAGCTGGCCGGCGAGATCAGCTTGACCCAGACCGAAACCTTGTACTCGAAGCCTTTGTCCACATACTTCTCCACGCGCAGCACCGGCCCATGCCAGGTGTTCGTTCTGTTCTCCACCTTCAACGCGTACGAACCGCCGGCCGTGTGATTGGCTTCATTGGTGATAGTGAGCGTTTCCGTGCCGGCCCTGCCTGCAAAGCCGCCAGCCTGCTGATCCTCAAAGGTGATTGCGGCAAACGGAATTGCCGGAGGCCGGTTATCATCCCCGCCGCCTGCAGCCGCTTTCTCGGTGATCAGGACATCTCTGATGTAAAATGGCACGGAGGCCCCGGCATCGTTCGACTGCACGCGCAGCGCCGTATCTTTGCTCGTATCCACCGTAAATTCCTTCGTCAGCGTGAACGCATTTCCGGCTGCCAAATCGGCACCGGCCAAGAATGCATAGCTGTTCACCGTCTGCAAGTAAGCCTGCGCACCCGCCGGCACAGCCTCGCCGCTGTACACGTAGCCCTTCACGGTAACCGTATACGTCTTGCCGTTCTGCAGGCCGATGCCGGCGAATTTGAAATCTGCGCCGTCCCAGTTGTTTGTTCTATTGCTCACATAAAGGGCCGCTCCGTCCGTATCGTCATACACGCTGCCGGTGACAGCCGCCAGATTAGCGCCGCCGGATTGCGTGGCCGCGCCCTTGCCGCTTGTGAACGATTCGTGATACACCGTTACTGTGTCTTCCGGTGTTGGCGCAGGTCCGCCAAGCCAGCCGGCGATTTCGTTTAAGGTCGTACCCATACGTACATAGTGGCGTCCCATCGCGTAGCTGTCCTCATTCGGGTAGCCTACCTTGAAGGCATATTTCATGCCGTTAGCTTCCGCCGCCGCTTTGACATCCGCATGATAATGGCCGTAAGGGTAAGCCAGGAGAACAGGAGCTTTCCCTGTAATTTGTTTCAAATATGCGTTCGCTTGGGCCAGCTCGGCCGAAGCGGCTTCCTGTGTCATGCTGTTCCACGTATTGTTAGCGTGGTTAACCGTATGATTTTCAAGACTGATATTCGGGTGATTGGCCGCGATATCCTGCAATTGCGGGAGCGACATGCTGTAGTCGCCGCCGATCCAGCCGGTGACGATGAACGCCACTGCGTTCATGTTGTATTCATTCAATATCGGAAGCGCATTGGTGACCAAATCGGGCGTCCCGTCGTCGAAAGTGAGCAGAATCGGTTTGGCCGGAACCGTCGTCGCGGTGCCATTCATGATGTTCACGTATTGTTCCGAAGTCAGTGTCGTGTAACCGTTGTCATGAAGATATTTCATGGTGCTGCGAAATTTGTCCACGCTGGTGTCGGTCCAATCGTTCGTCGGGGCAGAGACAATCCGGTGATATAACAGAACAGGGATTTCCGGCACTGCCGCTTTTGCATTCGGCACAAGCAACCCTGACGGAAGTAAAGCGGCTGCCAGCAAAATCGAGAGGACTCGCTTGAGCAATCTACTCATTGATCACATTCCTCCAGCCATAGGTTTGGTGAAATCCGTGTTGCGAAGCCGCTGTGCTGAGCCCCGGTTTGAGTAAGCGCTTTCCATTTTCCTCATTGTCCTCCCTTGCAAGGTAAGTGAGAGAAGAAGCACCGCTCCGATTTCGGCGGCCGCAATTGTTGTAAGCGTTTACCAGCTTCTTCCGCATTCCTTATTATGAGTCGCCGCGCGGCAGGTCGGTACCCTAAAAAGTATAGTGCTTGCTTTAAAAAATTAATATGGTGGAAGCGCTGTCCACTTCGGAAATCGTGGTCTGCTTGAGTACGACTCTCAGCATGCGTACGATTATCGGCGATTTTGGCACTACGGCTGCGTTCCGGCGTTATTGACGATTGCGTCGAACTGGGCAGTTAACGGGAAAGAGGCACCCGGATCGCCGGCTGCCTCTTCTTAATATCTATTTGCCCAAGTTCCCCTTCTGACTTAAATCGCAACCACATCATCCCACTATGTCGCGACCGGCATGAAGTTGCCGATTAGTCGGCAGCTTCATTACGTCGTTCTTTGAACTCTAGTTCTCCGTTAACGGGCATTTCTTCGAAATTTAGCATCGCAAAGAACAACTGAAGTCTCGATTTGCCTCTCCGGTACGCTCCAATATTTTCGCAATAAATCGCCCTTCTCGTTTGCATCAACAAGCGTAAATCCGTTTTTCAAATAAAACGAAATGGCCCAATTTGCAGCTTCCCATGTACCGATTAGTATCGGCTTCTCCGTTATTTTCGTAATATGCAGCAACAGTTTGGTACCGATGCCGCCTTGGCGTCGAGCATTTCGTACGTATGCGTGCCGAACTAGAGCGACCTCCCCTTTATCCTGGATTCCCATAACCCCACAAAGCTCCCCATCCTCTTCAAATCCCCAAAAGGTAACGCCGTCCTCAATCTCTTGAACCAGTTCCTCCATACTCATATAGGGATCATGATATCGATCCTCCGGAATAACACCCCGGTAGGCACGAGCCGCATCATTAATGATGTCCCAAATCGAGTTCTCATCGTTCTTATCGCATAATCGGATCAATGTATACACCTCGATTTATAGTAGGCAAATGACAAGTGCGGCTGCAAATTCTAACCCTCCAATATTACCTTACGGACCTCTATTATTTTGCGAACTGTGTAATCGGCGAGAGACAAATCTTGCTGCCCCGAGTTCGGGTTAACAAATCCGATGCAAGACATACCTGCGGTTTTCGCAGCTATTACGCCATTCCTGGAGTCCTCCAGAACCATACAATGCTCCGGTTTCACGCCGAGGAAACGGGCGGCTTCCAAATAAATGTCCGGTGAAGGCTTGCCTCTTTCCACTTCCTCGCCACTAATGATATATGTAAAATAACTGGCGATCCCCAAGCGAGTGAGAACCCCTTCTATAAACCAACGCGGTGACGAAGATGCTACTGCCATCGGTACACCGGTATCGTGCAATGAAACAAGAAGTTCCATAATCCCTTCAATCGGTTCCCAGGCATCATGAAACAGCCTCTCTAACTTGATGCTCTTCTGACAAGCGAGGAGTTCTTCCAGCTCAACGCCCATCATACCGTACGCTTCCCGAATGAGCTGCCACATTTCAGGATTCGTCATCCCCACATACTTTTCCAAATCTTCTTGTTCAACCTGCTGGCCGAACCGTTCCATCGTTAACCTGTCTGCTTCAAAATGCAACGGCTCGCTATCAATGATAACGCCGTCCATATCAAAGATAAACGCACCTTTCACCTTTCTATCCGCGGCTGTCTGATCGAATAGCACGTCACCTAACTCCGTCATGAGCCATTCCCCCTCTACATAGATCGCACCCTGCCGGTTCAAAGCAACATCTATATTTGAATGACGCTAATCTTATTCCCGTTATTATCCGTAAGATCAAACCGTCTAGGTTCGCCGCTTCTTATGCTGGACACTTTAACTCCGGCTCGCTCGAGTCTGGCCCCTAACTTCATCGGCATTCTTCACAACAAAACGCTTTGTTCCCCCATTGGAAATCCACCTTCACTTTTGGTATGTTCCCTTCCCCCTATTATAAAGAACATTTGTTCTTATGTAAACATTTTCCTTTTTGGAATTTGTCCGTTAGCGGCGTATCCCTGCGAAACGCAGGAAAAGCGATGGATCGGCTCCATCGCTTCGCTCCTGCATCCGTCCTTATCCCTCAGACTGACCGACCATATGCTGTGACAATCTCCGTCTCGCGATCAAAACAAACAGCAGAGCCGATACAGCTACCGAGCCCGCGCACACGGCAAACATCGCTTCATAGCCGGTGTATTGCGACACCCACCCCAGCGTGATCGAGCCCAGCCCGATGCCGAGGTCGAACGCAGTCAGGAAGGACGCGTTGGCTACGCCCCTCTTATCCGTAGGCGCCAGCCGTAAATTCGCCGCTTGAAGCGCCGGCTGCGCCGAGCCGAATCCGAACCCGTACATCACCGCGGCGGCAATGATGCCGAGCAGACCGCTGGTAAAGCTTAATACAATTAATGATGCGACCGTAAGCAGAAGGGCCGGTACAATGACGTAGGACTCGCCCAGCTGGTCGGACAGCTTGCCGGCGAAAGGCCTTGCCGCCGTAAGCGCTATGGCATATACAAGGAAGAACGTGCCGGCGTTGACCCTGATCGATTCCGCGAACAGGGGCAGGAACGTTGTGATCCCCCCGTAAGCGACAGCCAGGAAGAACAGCGAAGTCGTGACGGGAAGCACCGATTTATCGAAAATGTCCATTCTCCCCTTCGCCGCGGTCGGCTGAAAGGGGAGCTTGATCGTAAACACGAGCAGGAATGCAGCCGCCGATAGCCCCGTCGCCAGCCAAAACAAGCTGTGGAACGAGCCGCTCTGCACCACCTGCGTCCCCAGCATCGGACCGATCGCCATCGCGATCGTCATCGCCATGCCGAACCATCCCATGCCCTCCCCCCGGCGCTTCGCCGGAATCATATCCGTGACCGCCGTGCTCACAGCTGTCGTCGATAGAGCCCAGCTGGCACCATGCAGCACCCGCAGAACAAGGAGAAGCAAGATTCCGCCGATCCAGTCATACACATACATCGACAGCGTAAAGAAAAGAAGTCCCCATAGCATAAACGGCCTGCGGCCATACCGGTCCAGCAGCCCGCCGACGATAGGACGGAACACCACCGCCGTCAGCGTGAACGCCCCCGCCGCCAGCCCGACCTGCGACTCGTTCCCGCCCAGCTGCTTAATGAAAAGCGGCATCGCCGGCAGCAGCAAATAAAAGCCCGTAAATAACAAGAGCATTCCCAGCGTCATCATGATAAAATTTTTCGTCCACAGCCGCTCCATATTTCCCTCCAATGAACCTTGGTTTTCATTCCGGCCATTCGTCTTCCTGCTCTTGGACCCGTTTCAGCTCTTCCTGAACCCAGCGGACCTCAACCTCTCCGAGCCGTTTGCGCAGCTCCAGCACCCGCAGCAGCTGCACACGCTGCCTGGCAGGCTCCGGCTTCTGCTCGGCGAGGTACGACTCGAAGTCCGATACAAACTTGACATTCCGCTCAACCAGTTGCAAATACTGCTTCAAACAATCGATACGCACGTCCTTGGGGACATATTGGAAATACACCATTTTGAACCGGAAGATCAGCTCCGTCTCCGCTTCCCCGACCGATTCCAGCGGCTTCTTCATCAGCTCCAGGAATCGCTCGCGTCCGGCTTCCGTGATTTCGTAAATTTTCCTTGTCCGCCCTCCCTTCGTCTCCTCCTCCGTTCGGAGTTGAATCCACCCTCCCTCCACCAGACGGGCAAGAAGCGGATACAGCGTTCCCGAGCTGATCTTCCGCCCGAGCCCAACCGAATTGCTCAGTACATCCTGCAGCATATAGCCATGCTTCTCGCCGGTCATCAGCTCTCCCAGCACAAACAATTCAAACAATCCAAGTTCACCACCGCTTTCCATATATCGGACCGACATATTTAATATATATCGGATCGACATATATTTCCATAGAATATTGCATATAAAAAAAGCTCCATCCGCACGACTGTGGCGAACAAAGCTTGTTGAGATCGTATGACACGAACTATTTTAAAATACCTAAATACGCTTTCCACGGTCCGACGTCGGCGCTGTACCTCTTCGCCATGATCCTCGCGATCTGCGCGATATGCGTCAAGTCGTGAGCGACCCAAGTGGAGATCAGCTCCCTCGCCTTTACAACTCCGAAAGCCGGGTGATATCCCGTACATTCCAGCAGCTTCTCCTCGCTCATCCGCTCGAGAAGCTTTGCGATGCTCAGCGCGCGCAGCTCCTTGAATTGCTCCAGCTTCCGCTCTACAGACGCGTCATCCTTCTTCCCCAGATGAGCGAACCGGTCGAAAGGAGGAAACGGCTTGCCCTCGCCTTCCTGCAAAATAAATTCCAGGCGCGGAATCCAATTCGTCCGCTCCGCCTCGATGAAGTGATCCACCACTTGAGTGACGGTCCATGTGCCCTCGCCTTCATTGCTTTGCAGCCATCCAGCCGACAACCCGGACAAAAACAGCGCCAACGCTTGCGGCGTTCGTTCCAGAACCTCAATCGCTTCCTGAAGATGAAAATGAATCAGACTGCTCTCGGCATTCATAGACAAGCCCCCCTCTATAAATACCTATTTTAGCAGGTTCACCCAATTTACTCAATTTAGAGCACCTAATGTAGTCACCTATCTCCGTCGTCTAAAAATAGGTAACGATCTGTCCATACCCTCCTCCGAACCTTGCATAGTATAACAGTACATTTTGTATGGGAGGGGCGCTCTTTGATTGCATCAAAAAAGACGGTTATTACCATATTGGGAAGCGGCGGCGGTGTAGCTAAGGCAGTACTTGCCATACTCAATAAATCGGCGGCGGACGTCAACGACCCGATCCATTCCAAGATTAAGCATGCCATCATCCATTTGATCGATATTAAACAAAAGAAGCTCGCCTATTATCGCAAATATTGCCCTAATCTCGCCGGTAAACTCGTACTGCACGAGTTTGATCTCATGCGCGGGAATCTCTTTATGCATCACCTCCGCCGCACGAGGACCCGGCTGGTCATCGACGTATCCTGGGCGGATACGAATAAGATGCTCCGCTGCTGCAATCGGTTAGGCGTCCGTTATGTAAACTCAGCCCTAGAGAACACGAGAGTCGATGAAGATGAAGATCTGGAAGGCTTTACGCTCATTGAACGGTACGAACGATTTGAGCCCGTCCGCAAAGCCTGCACGAACACGACGGCGATCGTCTGCTCCGGCATGAACCCCGGAGTCGTGCAGTGGATGGCCCTGACTTTGATGAAAGCACGACCGAACAAGAAGCCGATAGGCCTCTATATCGTCGAGCATGACAACACCTTCTACGCCAATAAAGCCAAAGCGCGAAAAGATACGCTCTACACCACCTGGTCCGTCGAATGCTTCCTGGATGAAGCGATCTTAAGCTACCCGATGCTCGTCAGGAACAAAACGCCGCTATTCCTGTATGACGACGTCTATGCTAAAGAATACAAAGTCACTTTGGGAAACAAACGCTTTTACGGATGCCTCATGCCCCACGAAGAGTCCATAACGTTAGGCAAAATGCTAGGTGTGGAGGTCGGATTTCTTTACAAAATCAACGATCATACCACCAAATTGATCCGGGACAACCTGAGTGATGTCGATGATTTATGGGACTGGAGGCAGAAGGTGCTGGATCCGGCCGACGCCGCATTAACGGGGCGTGATTTGGTCGGGGTACTCCTCGTTTACGACGATATAGAAACCTACATGTATAACGCTATGAGCAACAAGACCACTTACGCCAAATATAAAACTAACGCCACCTACCTCCAGGTAGCCTGCGGTATATACGGCGCCGTGTCCAGCATTCTGCTGGATCGTCTGCCGAAAGGCGTGTTCTATGTCGACAGCCTTCTGAAGAAAACCAAAAGCAACTACGGTAAATATGTCTCCTATCATATGAAACACTTCGTGCTCGGTTACAACGACCGTGCGGAAGGGCTGCTGCACCATCGTGCCAGAAGGTTTGGCAGAAAGCCGGTAATGAGCAAACGACAGCCTTTGAAAGCAAGACGCTAGGCTCTCTCCTAGCGTCTTATTTGATCGCGTATGTCTTCGGATCTTCGTCCATGAACGGAAGGAAGCTTGCCCCGACGCTGCGAATGGACCAGCCTCGCTTCGGTTGAATGGGGTACCTCGATCTGGGAACGGTATCCCTTTAGGGCTGCAGCTAAAAATATATGGTTGGCGGGCGTCCGGCTTCCTGTTCGTGTAAATGGCTTAGGGATTTTACGCTTGGTTTCGGTTCAGCGAAATGCATTATTTATAAAGTATTTTTTAATAAATTTTGTATCCTAGGATACAATTTCTCTTCCAATTATATGTTAATTTTATATTACAATACATCTCGTCACAACAGATCCGGCCTTAAAATGACTAGCAGCTTTTTATCAAACTTGATGATCTGTTCCTTTTGCAACGAATTGATGATCCTGGTTACCGCTACCCGTGTTGCACCGACCATGGAGGCTAACTGCTGATGCGTTAATTTAATAGGAACCACGATGGAGCCGTCAGCGGTCCGGTCACCATGCTCCAGGGAAAGACGCTTCATGGTTTTGAGAATCCTTGGTTTCAGATCGAGCAAGGTCAAATCATAAATTTGTTCGTTCGCTTTGCGCAATCGATTCATCGTCGCTTCTAAGAGCCTTATGCATAGCTTAGGATTTTGCTCAAGGAAGGCTAGAAAATCACGCCGATGGATGGAATATAAATAACTCGTTTCCAGAATTTCCGCTGAAGCTGAACGTGTGAGTCCCTCCTGCATCATGGCCATTTCACCGAAGTAATCGCCTTTGCGCAGCAGAGCAAGAATGACCTCTTTGGATTCGTCAAACCGATAGATTTTCACCGTGCCGCTTTTGATCAAGAAGCACTCATCTCCAAGGTCGCCTTCTAAAAACAAAATAGTTCCTTGGGGATACCGCCGTTCCCTTATCAGCCCCGTCAATAATCGAAAATCTTCCTGTTTATACCCCTCAAACAAAGGGGAATTTCGGAATAATCTTTCAAATGTACTCATGTTACTCACTTCGCCGCCTTCTCTGCCGTTCACGTTGACGTATGTAGGGGGAGAGATGAATTTGATTTTGTATTTGAACGAGGGTACTTTTACAACTTCGGGAGGTTTCGTTATATGGATAAGAAAGTTTTGTCTGCAGATTTAATAATAAAACAGCTAGGAATTAACTGGAACGAATACCAAGCGTGGAAGAAGGAGATCGTGCAACGAGGCATTCTCGTATCCCCTTGAATACTCGACTATAACAAGATTCCTAGTATCTAGGGTATATTTATGGAAATTCGTTTAACATAATAGTAGGTATTTTGGATTATTATATCAGAACTTTCGAACTATTGGAAGAGGTTTTGACGGAATATGTCCAGCATCAACATCGTTTATACGAAAAAATACTCCGCCGCTGTCAAAATAACAACCCAGTCCGGTAAGGAGCATCCTCCTTGCCGTACCGGGCTCTTTTTACTACGATGAAGGCGGCAAGTCCGTCTCACTGCCTCAGTTCATCTAGTGTCTCCTGAATGTATAAGAGATGTCTGGAGAAAGCGGCATTGAGCAGTCGATAATGCTCGATCGTCAGGCCGCCCAGCAACGTTAATTCCCATTGTCCGATCGTCTTCTCGATAATGGTCTCCCCGGCTTGCACGATCTGTTCCCTTAACGATCTGTTACCGAGCTCCTTCAGCTTCATGACATCCAAATACGTCAAAAAGTAATGATAATACTGATTCACGGAATCGTCGATTTGTTTCTTCCGCTGCTTCAACGCGCTTTCCTTCGTCAATAGGCCGGTGACAACCGTAAGCGCGGCGACAAAAATAGCCATAGGGGGAAACACGTTCAATATCGCCCATGTGAGCGTATGCCACCCGGCTGCCAGTGCAAGGACGCTAGCCACGGTCGTTCCAATCGAAACCATCAGGATTTGCTCGGCCGCCCCGACTTGGAATTGCAGATCCACATTTTCGCGGGCTTTGTTGACTAGCATGTGCGGAACGATACGCTGCAGATCCGGCTGCTGCGCCGTGATTTCCTTCTTCCATGCTTCCTCGTACACCTTATTGCAATGATCAAGAATGCGTCCGATATCCCGGGAAACGTCCTTCGGGCTGAGATGCTCCTCCATCAGCTTTTCCACAATCGATTTGTCGTCAATGACGTTCTCATGCTCCGTTAACTTTTGACCGCGATACTTTTCGGAAAGCTGGTTTGCACCTTTGATTGCGATGTTGACCAAGGAACCCATCTTTTTGGCGGAGTCCTTGATCCCGGTGTACCAGGAACTATCCTTCTCCAGCCTGTCGTGCATGACCTTTTTCTTTCTCTGAAAATAAACCGCAAGATTGTCGTAAGCCGTCTGGAAAAATAGTTCCGGTGCACGAGAGTTAAATTTCCATAGGTTTTTATGGCGCTCCGTAAATTCATCCGTAATGCTCAAATATTGGCCGGCCTGCGCCTGCACGATCAGCTGCTCTTGCATTAGGGCAATGCGTTTCTGATCATTATTGTTTGCAGCAGACAAAGCTGTTCTTGTCTCCACTAGAGCATTCCTCAGTGCGTTCATCACATTATCCGCTGTATCCGGATTTACTTCGGACATCTTCCGGTATGCGATTCCGAAAGCTTCGAATTCGGTTATTTTCGTAAAGAGCTCGTGGTTCATTCCGGTCCGCACCTCCGCTTGATTATGATAGACGCAGCGATACTTTGCGGTATAACTGCGTCGCCGACTGGATAAGTGTTTGCACTCTCCGGAACGCATCGCTCGGGTTGGTTATCGCATAAGAGACAAGCAAGGCCGTTGCCACACCGGCAAGACAACCGATCCATACCGGCCCTCCAACCAGAGTCGAAGCCAGCAGTGCGCTGCCCGAGACGAAAGCACCCTTGCCGCTCTGCTTGATAGCCCGAATCGGATCCCCGCTCTTGACCGCAGCGTATACCATCCCTCCGGCGGCAATAGGAAACAAAATAGGGTTAGCCGTAACCAGTGACGAGACGAGCAGTCCCCCCGACAATCGGGATAGCCGAGAAGGATCCGGCTGATTGCCCAGAAGAAGAGCAGCAGCAAGTCCTCCCATTCCCCCGAGGAGCTCCGGCCCGTTAAAGGTTAGCGCATCCGCCAAGAAGGTTTTTGACACCCCTAGATGGCTTACCATATTACCTAATTGGTCAAACTGCTCCTTAGACAAGGAGAACAGCGGGTTGATTCCCGACTTGGATAACATATCCCTTAGCAAATGCTCCCCGGCCTGCAGCATCTCCGTTACGAAGGTATCGTCGGTACGAACATCCCGTACCGCTTCGAAAGCCCCCCAAACCGTATGCTGACCGTCAAGTAAGTGATGCAGACCTGAGCCCCCGATGTGCGTTTGATTGTAAACGGCATCAATTGCCTGATCATATTCGTCGAAGTTATGATTAAACTCCTTCGCCAGCAAGCTTGAGAGCGGGTCGCCCAGC
Organism: Paenibacillus chartarius; assembly: GCF_042432825.1. NCBI lineage: Bacteria > Bacillati > Bacillota > Bacilli > Caryophanales > Paenibacillaceae > Paenibacillus > Paenibacillus chartarius. Next base: position 53,066 of record NZ_JBHLWN010000123.1, read on the forward strand.
GGGGCGCTTCCCGCTCCTATGATTAAAGTCTGATCAGCTGATCTTATGGACCCGAAGCTTAAATCGCGAAGCCGTCTGTTTTTATCCATTGATGCTTTCCTCCCATGTATAGGCCCGGAATTGCCCATCGCTTCTCCGCTTGCTCCCTGTTCCTCAACAAAGATTAATAATGAAAATATACTACATGAAGCGACACATTCCTTGTTAAATAAGTCTAAATGAAGAGGACTTTCGGCCTTTTGTCTCGTAAAGAGTTTCTTCCGAAGAAAAATAGGGCTTCCCTTCGTCATCTACGATGACTTTCGGTACAGCCCTCGAGTGTGTTATTACACGGCCCTATTCTTGTCAGGCAAAAGCAAGGTTACCTTCTGCCGCGGCGGCCGGCTTCTCTTCCTTTCCCACAAATAAATCCCTGCATCATAATTGACGCAGGGATTTATCAAGATTATTTTACGGCTTGGATTTGGTTCAGCATTCGCACTACAACGGCGGCCACCTGTGCCCGTGTACTGTTTTGAGCCGGGGCAAAATGCGCGTCATCTACGCCGTTCAGTAATCCAAGAGCGGCAGCGGCTGCCACGTAGGGCTGAGCCCAATCGCTGATACTGATGGAGTCTGCATAATCGAACGGCTGTGCCGCAGCAATATCGCTTAATTTCTTACCGGTAGCGTGCAAGTAAGCGTTGACCATCATGACCGAAAGCTGCTCGCGTGTAACATTCGCTTCCGGAGAAAACGTATTATCGCTTGTACCGGCTACGATATTCGAAGCATATGCAGCATCTACGGCCGCCTTATACCACGAATCGGCCGCTACATCCGAGAACGACTTAGAAGCTTCTTGAGCCGGCAAGTTCAGAGCCTTCTTGAGGATCGTGACCAACTGCGCTCTGGTCATATTGGTATCCGGTTGGAAGGAGTGCTCGCTCATCCCGTCGATAATCTGCATCCCCGTTAGTTGCTCGATATCTTTCTGCGCCCAATGTCCTTGAATATCGACGAACGGTTTCACACCGTTAGAAGTATTCGGTCCGCCGGCCGCCGCAGACTTCTCCAGCACGGCAAACTTCGAGAAGTGAGGCAGTGCAGCCGTAATCGTACCGTCACTATTCACCGTACCTCCCATGTAGGTCCAAGTGTTCGTGGTTTCATCCAGCCAGTAAACACCTAGCTTCGCCGCATCCTTCACTTTGGCAGGATCGTATTGGAATGTAGCCTCAATCGGCGCCTTAAAGGTCGTAATAGCCGTATCCTTCTCAGTTAAAGAGAAATCGAATACCGGAGACACAGCGTTGAACTCATTCAATCCCATTGCATCCATGGACGTCACTTTGAACGTCACCTTGTTGTCCTGGTTGGCTACAGGTAGTGCATTAACAGGGAATTTGAGTTGAACCTCGTTCGCCTTGATAACGATCGGCTTGCCCTTATCCGCTGCTTTTTGCACAATGTCGGCACCGAAGCTAACCGTAGTAATATCAATTTGTTCTTTAGCTGTAGCGTCCAGCGTAAGTTCCTTCTTCGCAGGGTTGGCGAGATCAATCAGCATATCGACATGGGACGGCTGCACGTCGTAAGTCATTTTACCCTTAGCATCACGAACCGGGAGGCTTATTCCGCCGCCTCCTCCGCCTCCGCCTCCGCCACCACCAACGCCGCCACCGGCGGGAGGAGTTGGTTCGGCATTATATGCTTTTGCGACTTTCAAGCTGGGAAGACCGTCATGACGCTGCAAAGTGAAATATAACGTTCCCGCCCCGGTTCCTAACTGCTGGATTGTGAAGCTGACCGAAGTTCCATGCTTCTCAACCATTTGAATAAGGAAGGAATTGCTTGAATTGGAATCGTTGTATACTTGAACGACATCATAGGAACTTAAACCAGAGATGTTAATGGTATCAGAGGTTCCGGACTTGTTATTCGTAATTTGTATTTGATCGGATGTCAGCGAAGGACTGTACGTCCTATCCATAATATCGACAGTAGCCGGAATACTCATCCCTGTTTCGGAAACAACATATACAGCAATCTTGGTTGCACCGGCTGGGACTTTGGTATTCATTGGAATACTGGTTTGATAGAATATACTTTTTGGCACGCTCAGAATAGGACTGAGCCTTTGCAGTTGATCGTTAACAAAGTAAACCTCGTAACGCAACGAACTACTTAAGTTAAAATCATTAGCATAAAAATATAAGTTGCCCCCCACTTCCCCTGCATCACCGTCATAATCTAACTGCGAGATAGATTCGACAGGGCTTTGATTATCGGCAGGCAAAGTAGATACAGGTTCGCTCGCAATGTTATCCGCCAAATTATAGATTCCCAAAGTGGCCTCATCCTTGGCCGAATTGATTGCCGTCAGCTTCAAGAACGCGGCGCCTGCAGGTATTTGCGTATGTGTGATAGGTATATTGTACTGCTGCTGTCCTTTGTTGATTACCGCAAACGGATTGCCTAAAGGAAGTAGCCCTTCATCGGCAAATTCTACTACATAGGATTGCACACTGGCTTCATCCACTCGGGGAACCCAATGCAATACACCATCGATACTCTGAGCGCGAGGGTCCCTGTCTTCGAAATATATACTGCCGAGATCGTAACTAATGTTGTCCCATAGCGCAATATAGGCTCCGCTTGTACCTTCGCCTTGATTGTTTTTGCCAAAGATCCCGATCCTCTGGGCCCCGGCCGGAATAGCAGTACCACTAGCTAAAGTAATTTCATAGGTCGGAAGCGATTGACTCGGCCGAAGAAGATTGCTTCGAGGGATTTCCGCGATAGGCTGCAGCTTCACGTTGTTTCCATCGACAAAGTAAAGGTTATAGCTTGTCGCAGCTCCATCTGAAGGAAAATCCACCCAACTGATCGACCCGCCGAAGCTTCCGCGGGAATAGTCGTTGTCAAAGCTAGTTATAACATTGATGTTCGGAGCCGGAATTGCTGAATTTGTGCCCGAAATGATTGGACTGCTTGTTGTATTATCGAAAATTTGCATGCGGTACAAGGCCGTACCTGTATTCCCGGACAAGTCCTTTGGACGCAAATCGAGATAGACCGCTCCAGGAGGCACAACAGATTCGGCGATGTTCACAAGATAAGTTAAACCGGATGTCGCATTCTTCGTAACGTTATGGGTACTGCCAAGCGCAGCGCCGGAAGCGTCGGCAAAAGACAATTGGTAGCCGGAATAGTTCGTTTCGTCATACGTATACCAAGATACCAGCGGACGAATTTGTCCCCGAACGGGATTCTGATCTTCAACCGTATAACTCATGTATGCCGTACCGCCGCCACCCCCGCCTCCTGGAGTAGAGACATAATCCGTCAGCACTATAGCAGCGGCTGAAGAGCTTTCACCGAATGTATTCTTTGTATAAACACCAAGATACTTAGCCCCATCAGCTATACTCGTTTGCGGAATATTGTAGTAAAAATACGAGCTGTTTGTCGTGAAAGGCACCTCAGCAATGATATTGCCGATTTTATTCTTGTTTTGGTCTAAGAAATAAATGGTGTAGCTGTTGATGATGGAAGTGCCCGATGTACCGTACCAATTGATGTTACCGCCGATTTTCCCTGCGGCAGCATCGGTATCGTAAAAGCTAACATTAGCAACTTGTAGTGCCGGCGGATGGAATTCCGGTGCACGATCATGAAGTGCCTGCATAGAGTTGAATTTCTCAATGGTTTTACCATCATCGGAGACAACGACAATTTGACCGCCAGGCAAAGTCAGCACATTCTTCGCGACGAATGGCAAATGGTATTGCAGCGTATAGGAATCCCGATCCCACACCGAGTCTTTGGCAAATACGTTACCTCCGTTAGCGGCAATGATTGCAGCCCCGAAATAACCTGGGTGCAGCTTGATTGGATTCAGTGTTGTTTTGTCCAAACGATTACTTGCGTAATACAGATCGTTTCCGTTCATCGCCAGCACGCTTGTGAAACTTTCGCCTGCGAAAGATCGGTTAGGTTGAATTTATATACCTGATCTGAGTTAGAGTATCCCGTAGTTGTACCATAGTACAACGTATTGTCCCCGACACTGAGAAGCATACGGCCTGGAGTAGAAATATTGTTCTTAATCCTGGTTCCAGTAACCGTATCAATCGCATGAATTCCAGGATATCCAAAGACACTTATATTCAACGGGGTATAGTACAGCTTTTGATTGCCATATACAACTTGAGTGACAAAGTTGCCAACTTCCCAAGAGTATACCGCCCCACTGACACTGGTTCCGGAGAGGGTATCCACTCTTGTAATCTGTGTTGCTGAAGCGAAGCCGATATAGAGCTTGTCTTGATCTATGTATATGGAATTAGGGTTGGATCCTATCGTTCGCGTTTCTTGAACCGTCATATCGCTTGTACGAATTCTCAGGAGCTGATTGCTTTCCGAAGAAATGGCAAACAGATTCGTACCGTCGCTGCTGTATACAAGATCCGTCACCGATTTATCCAGTACCAGCTTTTGCCCGTCAGATACTGGAGGATTCGAGGTATCCGGAGCCACACTGATCATTTGAATCACATTCGGAATACTAGAGTTCCAAGGATCCGATCCCGTATAGGAGTAAATATGATTATGGCTATCCATTAAAATATTTCTGGACGCCACCGGAAGCTCGGCAATTTGAGTAAAACCGTTTCGGTCGTAAACATAGCTATGGGTAGGTGCAGCTTCCCCCGAATTTGCCGAATCACCGGTAAACACATAGTTGCCAGAAACATACATGATACTATATTTATATTTACCTTGAATGGAGTTCAGATCTTTGTTATTGAATCGGTAGCCCGCATAGAAAACCTGATCCCCGTCTACAATGACTTTCCTGGCGGGACTATAAAAACCGTAATTATCATAATTGGTTTTCGATTGCTGCTGTAACGTATTAGTACTGTATGAGTATAAATCGGAACCGCTCAATCCCGATTCACCTATAAACAAAATATGGTTGACTGGATCGACAGCCAGATCGGGCTCATATATTTGAGTTATCAGCAGCGTCTCTTTCTGAGTTGTTAAATCATAAGCAGCCACAGAGCACCACTGATCATACTCTGCATAGAACAGCTTATTACCGTCGATAGCCACTTCGTACGGCCGAATGGAGGTTGGGATGTTGCTTACTACTTCCCCTTGCTCAATATCGACAACGGCAATGGCATTGTTTCCAGACAAAGCGACATAAAGCTTGCCGCCGGACTGTACTAAATCCGAAGGAGCTGGACCGAGAGTTACTTGCTTGTCGATCTGGAGATCGCTAAGTCGAATGAACATCAAACTATTGGATTCCTTAGAGACAGCATAAATATATCCTCTCGACTCGTCTATCAACCATTCCCTGATCGGCTTTTGCAGGGTAAGCGACGGCGATGCATCCGCGTATGCTTTGTTGTCATCGATCCCAACGAAAAGAGAAGATGATAGCATCGCAAAAATAGTTAAAAAATGCATAAAAAAGCGCAACTTCCTTACACTCCGGTGCTTTCCGGCAAACATGAGTAATAGCCCTCCTAGTATTGGATAATCTCTCAGCGGCATCACTGAGTCCTGACTTCTGTCGGCATCAACAGCGTCAGTTACACCACTGTAAAGTTTATACCAAAACTTGGGCCAATGTAATATATACTTTTCATATTATAGAAAAATTAAAATTTTGCAGACATTCCGTCAGAATGCAGGGGGGCTAGCGGTCAGTCACCGGATCTGTGGCCGCGTCCTTCGGCAAGCGTACCTCGAACACCGTACGGACCGCATCGCTGGAAGCGGAGATGGCGCCTTGATGCTGTTCGACGATGTTCTTCGCGATAAACAGGCCCAGACCGGTACTGCCTTCCCGATGGGTCCGCGCCCGGTCGCCGGTAAAGAACATATCGAATATATATGGCAGTTCCTCCGCGGGAATGCTGTTCCCGTAGTTCACCACTTGAATGACAACCTCATCCCCTTTCGGATGAGCGTTGATATCGACATACAGGCCGTCTTGTCCATACCGGATGGCATTGGACAGCAAATTCTCGAATACCCGCGCCAGCAGCTCTCCGTCCCCCCGGATCAGCAAATGGGCGGCCACGTTGATCCTGGACGTCAGATTGTTTTTCTCCAAAGCAGGATATAATTCTTCATTCAGCTGGATGAGAAGCTCGCTCAAATCGACGGGCTTGCGGTCAATCGTCAGCTTGCCGTAATTCAGACGGGTGATTTCGAAGAGCTCGTCAATCAGCCGTTCCAGGCGCTGCGACTTGGTGTAAGCAATGCTCGTATAGTGCTTCATCTGTTCAAGGGTCAGTTGGTCGTCCCGGAGGATGAAATCCAAATAGCCTAGGATGGAGGTCAGCGGCGTACGCAAGTCATGGGCCAGATTCAGGACGAGCTGCTCCTTGCTGTTCTCCGCGAAGTCTCCCCGCTCCAGAGCATGTTGCAGCTTATCCCCGGCCAAATTGATGTCTCTCGCGATATCCCCGAATTCATCTTGGGACGGAATGACGACACGGATGTCGAACTTTCCGTTCGCGAGCTGGTGAATCCCGTTCGAGATCTCGCGGAAATAGGCCACATACGATTTGGTCAGCAGCAGGAAGAACAGGATGGACAGCGGAATGAAAAGCAGCAGGAAGAAATTGATGTCTCCGAATTCCCGAATGAAGTTGCGGACATGTCTCAAGGGATTTTCGCGGAGAATCGTATGGTAATAGAGCTGCAAGGCCTTGTAGCAGGAGTAGGTGATGATGCCGGACAGCAGCATGCTCAGCCCGAACAGCATGATCATCCGGAACCGGAAGCTTCGCAGTAAGTCAGCCATTGAATGCATATCCCACTTCCCACACGGTTTTGATCAGCTTGTTCTTGTTCACGTCCTCCCCGAGCTTCTTTCGCAGAGTGCGAATGTGAACCATGACCGTATTGCTGCCTTCATAGTAAGCCTCACCCCATACCTGTTCGAAAATATGCTCCGAGCTGAACACCTTCTTCGGATGGCTGGCCAGGAGATGCAAGATATCGAATTCCTTCGGCGTAAGCTCTACAGGCTTGCCATAGAGGAACACGCACCGCTCCTCGGGATAGATGATCAGTCCTCCCGCCTCCAGCGTCGGCTTGCCGGGCTGGGAGGTCGAATTGAACTGCAGAGAGCGCCTCAGCTGGGCATTGACCCGGGCCACCAGCTCCATCGGATTGAAGGGCTTGGTGACGTAATCGTCCGCTCCTCGGACGAGCCCGGCGATTTTGTCCAGATCGGACGCTTTGGCGCTCAAGAAAATGATGGGCATCAGGTGCTGCTCCCGAATCATTCTCGTTACCTCATATCCGTCCAGCTTGGGCATCATGATATCCAGAATCGCCAAATCGATAGCGTTGGACTGTACGGCAAGGACCGCTTCCTGGCCGTCATGGACCTTGATGCAGCGGTAGCCCTCCCGCTCCAGATGCAGCTCGATCAAATCGGCAATTTCCGCCTCGTCGTCCGCAATCAGTATGGTGATAGCCCTCATGGTTTCCACTCCAGCACGTCATAGAATCATTTGTAGTATTGTAACAGATTTTCGCTTTATGCGGGTACGCGGGATACGGCGCGGCGCAGCAGGATGAACGACATGAAGCCGAGCCAGCCTCCGGAGGCATTCAGAATCAAATCATCCACGTCGAATTGCCCGATCATGTACAGCAGCTGCGCTCCCTCCAGGCTCAAACTCAGGGCGAAGGACAAGAGAAGCGCGCCTCCGGCGGATATTTTCCTTCCCGCTGACAGGAAGCCAAGCAGCAACCCGAACGGCATGAAAATCAACACATTCCCGAACAAGTTAACCAGTCCGTGAACGGATGCTTCATCCACGGACCGGGTAATTTCCGCGAAAGGAGTCAGATTTCCGTGATGGAGCCGCAACATGATCAGATCGGGATCGTTTAAGCTTTTCTTCATCCGACCCATGAACGCCTTCAGCTCGACGGGACGGAATTTGAACAAAATAATCTTGATCAGCACATATCCGTACAAAACCAGCATCACGTGAAGGATCCCTTCATTCAACCGTCTTCTCACTGTCATGTCGGTCACATCCTTATCATCGTTTGCGGTCATGCTGCCAGTCAGGACTTCCGATCCGGACATACAGTTACGATGACACCATCCACATTGTTGCCGGAGATCTCGTAACGGCCGCTCGACGGAATCTCGATCGTTGTGCTTTGAGTAACGGGATAGTAGGAGATGCTGCAGGTCGAATGATCGACCGTGACGGTTACCGACTTCCGATCCCTCAGGTAATCCAAATATTCCTCCAGCACCCATTCGTTCTCCTGCATGACGGCGCTGTGAGGCAGCCCGACATAGCGGAAATGCCACGGCTCGTATTGAATGCCAGTGATGTCCGTCTTGTTCTTCGGGTAACGGAGGATAAACCCGTATTTCCAGGCGTTTTGCTTCAGCCACTTCCCTTCCGGCGCCTTGTCCATCTCCCCCTGCGCCGAACCGATGTCGATCGAGAGGCCCAGGTTGTGTTCGCTGTATCCGGCCGGCATGGCATAATCCGCCCCCATTTGCTTATAGAGTTGGCCTTGCTCGACATGGCTCCGGTAGCCGCTCGTAATCAGGAAGCGGTTCACCCCCTCCTGCTCCGCCGCTGCGACCATGGTGGAGAATTTCTGCGCCATGTCCTTGGACAGCTGAATCGTACGGTCCAGCAAGCCGAAGCCCGCTACCAGCTCCTGATGCTTGGACAGGAAAACCGCATTCGCCTCTTCACCACCTGCGGGAACGGGATGATTCTTGTTGACCAGCAGCAAGTTCCCTTTGTAAATATGATCCTTCAATATTTTGATCCGCTGCCCGTTCTTCGGTGATTCGTCAGCCATCGCCGTCTGCACCTGAATCTCCACATTCCGTCCGTGTCCGGCCGTATCTTCCGTAATGTTCCGAACCAACTCATACGTCAGCAATCCTGCGACACCCAGCCAAAACAGCCATTTCTTCATTGGTGGTCCTCCTAACCTATGGTTCGACTCTAGGATAGGAAAAACTCTTTAAGAAAGAAGTGGCGTAAACTTAAAATATTTATAAAATTGAGCTTAGATTTTAGGACGTTCTAAAGCACTCAACCAAGGCTACTTCACAAATTGTTTAGAAAGAGGACATTATTTCCATCTCGTCACCATTGTGACCAGCAAAGGTTTCCTCGAATGTTTCTTTTCCGTATTTCATTTGAAGCTCTGCGATCTCCGAATTAATCTCAGCTAAACGTTCATGAGGTGTTTGGTTTCGAAGCCTCTTCTCTTGGGCAGTTTTTTGCATCAATATTGCATAAACAGGATCTTTCAAGATCTCAATCGCATAAGATGGAATTTTTTTACGCGAGCTATTATCCATGCATTCCAAACCTTGCTTAATGTATTTATTTAGCGTTACCTTCAAAACACCAAGAGCTTTAGCAGCCTCTTGCGGGGTAAGCGGATAATCTTCATCATAAATGAACCCAATGTGTTCTCCACCAAGCTGATAATACCAATTCTCAAAGTCGATTTTCAGCTTTTCTTTTTCAGAAAATAAAATCTCTGGTGACAATGTCAAGGCATGTCAGTCAAACTTCAATCCCTGTATCTGATCGGAAAATAAAGATAAAAGCGTTCAGCTCCCGTCTTCTCAAAACTGTAGTTGCGGGTCCAGCAATCGGCGGTTTCCGGACTTGAACCCTCGATATAGCTTACATGCATCGTGCACACAAAAAGAACAAGCAGTCGCGAATAACGACCGCTTGTCCTTTATTACCTCATTCCAGGCTACTCTTTCACATTTACCTTAAAAAAAATGAACGCCATCCCTTTTCGCGCAGCTTGCCTACATTGCCCCTCGTATTTTTTTACTATAATATTGTAGAATAGCGCATCTTATGGAATATCTAACTGAGGAGGGGAAATTTGGATGCAGTTGCAAAATCGAGCAATTCGCTGCGCTGTAGTATGTTTCATTGGCTTCGGCACGTTTGCCTTGGAAGGCCATGCTGCGGCGGAGCGCGTAAGGGTTCATCTGCCGGATTTTACCGTAAAGCTCAATGGAAATACCGTGGATAATACATACCGGCAATACCCGCTCTTGGTCTATAAGGATATTACTTATTTTCCGATGACCTGGTATGATACCAAGCTGCTCGGACTTGAGACAGCTTGGTCACCTGAAAGCGGATTCAGCATTATCCAAAGAAATGTCGCTTCTTCCTATATGCCCTACACGGCGGAACAACGGAACGAACCTGCCTACTTTGCGGAAGCACCTGCTTCGCTCATTGCGGTCAACGGGGAAACGATAGACAACTCGAAGGAACCGTACCCGCTGCTCAGCTTTCGGGATGTGACGTATTTTCCGTTGACTTGGCGGTTCGCGCATGACCAATTCGGCTGGGATTATCGATGGGACGGCGCTGAAGGTCTTAGCATACAATCTTACAATCCACAGCTTCAGACCGTCGATCTGCCCCCTGATGCTTCCAAGAGAGAGGTTGCCCTATACAAGGGATACTATTATTTTACCGAAACGACCGGAACGACGATCCAACTGTATCGCACCTCCGCCGCGCAGCCTTACGCCAAAGAACTGATCTACTCCTACGATTTCGGATCTGCTAATGGAATGGACCGAGGGTACTCTATCCAAATTCGAGAGGACGAGCTCTGGTTCGTCTACCATGTTGGCGGAGCAGTCATGGGCCGCGATGTGTTCGTCCACATCGGCGAAGATGGCAAAGCCGAGATTCAGCACAGCGGCTACCTCGACTTTAGAAATACGCCTTACGGCAAACTGATCGTGAATCTAGGAGTTCCACCGACTAACGGTAATTTGATGCTGGCGACTGCTGGACAGGAACGTCGCCTCGGCGACCCGGAGCTCATCTATGGGTTGCGTGTGACAATTACGGGGACTCAAAATAAGTTTAGTGGCGACGCCTCCACTTCCGTACACGGTGACCTTGTTTACGTTCTCGCCTCAAGGCAGACAGGGTCGACATACAGCGAGTTGAATACTATCTGCCGGGTCAACCTGATCACCAACGAAACCGTCCAAATCGTAAATAGCGAGTTCAGCCAGTTCCGAATCGTCGACAATACCCTCTACTACATCAAGTCCGCAGACAACGCGCTGTACGCCTCCGGTCTGGATGGCACCGGAGAGCGTAAACTCGCCGATAAGCCCGTGTCCTGGTTTGATGTGCTGGACGGACACGTCTACTACACCACCGAGGCAGCGGAAGGTAAGAGCAAATACCAACTGTATGAGGCTATGGCTGAAGGGGAAGATCCGCTCGTACTGCAAGCTCTTCTTGATGGTGTGGAAGTGATAGACGATAAGCTGCTTTGCCGGTTGGACCAAGGTAAGAGGTACGGAGCCGTGTTGCTCGACAGCTCCGGCTGGATGCTTCTGGCTGTGGCTGACCCAATCGCGCGGACGCTTCCTTCGGATGATTCGATTTTATTTGTTTCTGCAAGGGATACTTTGGTTAAAATTGTTCGGTAAGGAATTAGGGGAGCCGTTTTGTATTCATTTCAAGTGCACAAATTTCTGGTTGCAATAATTCTGATCGTTTCCAACTTAATATCTCTAGTTACAATAAGCAGGATGCGAAAGATGACTAATCATACTCACTCCTTACACGTAAAAGGCCGCAGACTTCACATCTACGGCCTTTTCATCTATTAAACACATCCATACGTTGAAGCCTCACCAGCTCCGACTTACACCATCCAGCTCTCTGGTCTTTCTACTACAATGGGCATGATGAAACTACTCGTATGAATGAACACCATATATCATCTCAATCCTTATAAGGATCAAACTCATCCGCCCCGGCCATACATACCCCGATCGGCTTCAGCACATGCAGCACCTCGATCGTTTCCGCATGCGCATCCAGCACCTCCTGCAGCTTCCGGTAAACGAACGGGCTCTCGTCCGTGCCTGCGCCGCGCAGCTCCACACCGAAGTCACGAACTGCCTCCAGCATTTGCTGTACGGTGATTTGACCGCCGCTGCGGCTGCGGGTTTTCCAGTTCATTTTGCCTGCCGCTTGGGTTCGGCTCATGATCCGGCCCGCTCCATGAACGGTGCTGTAGTAGGCATCCCGGTTCTCCAGACTATCCTTGCCCTTGACGATCACGGAGATGTCTCCCATACTGCCGCCGATAAAACCAACCTGACCGGGCGCGGACGGCGTCGCTCCTTTACGGACGACAATGACTTCCTTGCCTTCATGCACTTCTTTCCATGCATAGTTATGGTGGTTATGCACTTCAAGGTTAGCTTCCGTCCCCAGGATCCTCAACACTTGCTCGATCACGTAATCCCGCCCGGCATAGGCGTATCGCCCGGCCAGCTTCATAGCCCGATCATACATTTCGCCCAGCTCGCTGCTCAGATCCAGCAGGACCGGCGGCTGATCCATCTTTTCCCCTGGTGCGTTAGCAAGAAAATCCCGGCCGGCAGCCAGATTGATGAAGCCGCTGGCCGTCTTGTGTCCAAACCCCCTGCTGCCAAAATGATTCGCAATCCACAACCGGCCCGTGCCAGCTTCCTCAAACAAATCGACAAAATGATTCCCGCTGCCGACGGTACCGAGCTGATCGCGCGCCAAAGCCTTCAGCTTGTCGTGCTCCTGCTTGCCGACCGCCTTGTACACGTCCCAATCGGGATCGTCGAACAGGTCATGGTCGACCTTCTCATTATTGACGCGGCCTACTCCGAAGGAGATTTTGCGGGCGATTTCGTCCATCACCTTCGTCAGACGCGGCTTGATGTCCTCAACAAACAAGTCCGTCCGCACCGCTTTGTTCCCGCACGCAATATCGTAACCGACGCCCGAAGGGGAGATCTGCCCGTCATAGACGACAACCCCGCCGATTGGCTGACTGTATCCTTTATGATGATCCGCCATGAGCAGCGTTTGAACGACATTGCCGGTCTCCGCGCATGTCCGCGCTTGAGCCAGCGCCCCTTCGTCGGGGTTACCCCATACGCGCACGCCGTCTATATTTTGATAAGCCATACTGCCATCAACTCCAACCTATAATTCAATCCCATGTCTACAAACCTTTTACTTCCCGCAGCTCCCGAATCCGTTCTTTGACCGAGTCGACAGGCTCTGCCTCCGACAACTGGTTAACCGCCTCAACAAGCCGATCTCCCCAAGCCGCAGCGTCCCAGCCCTCCAACGCCTGCAGCGCCATGTTCCGATTGGAAACTACCGGACTGTTTAGGCCGGCGAGGATCAGCTCCTCTCCCATCCCCTCAAACCGATCCAACCTTTGCAAAATCGTGCCCAAACTCCGGTGCACGGCATATTCCTTGCCAAGCCCGATTTCATCCGCAGGGCCTGAAGCGATGTCCTGCAACGGTAAATGTTCGACAGCGAATTGAACGAGCTTGCGAACTCGAACCGGATCATCCTTTTCCATAAGCTGTCCCAGATGAAAATCCTGCAGCGGCTTAAGAGCAAGCTGCTCATAGAGTACATCCCAAATATCGATGCCGAGCTTCCCGGCGCACTCCGCGCCATGGTACAGGTCCGCCATATTGCCGGAGCGAACGGCATCCATGACGATGCTTCTCCACCTAAATTCCGCAATCACCGACTGGCAAATCTCCTTGCTGCCGCACCTCAGCTCCTCCGTCCATCCCGCCGCCATTCGCCCGGCCCATTTCTCCTCGTCCCCGGCCAAGTAGTCGTCAAGCTTCATGATGACCGAGAGATACCGTACGGTGGAGCCCATGTCCCGCGCCAGTCTTACGTAATCGGATACGACCTGCGGAGCATCTTCGTAATCGTCGATGTCCTCGGCCGGCCCGCCATTCAGCAGGGCTTCCATAATCACGGTCGCACCGTCAAACAATTCGCCGTCCACCCGTTCCGAAGACAACGCCTCCCGCAAACCGCCGTTTCTCGCGCAGATGCAGGCCAAATATTCGTTCATGACGTTGTTCCGGCAGCCATGGCGCAGCAGCCAATCCTTGATCTCCCGAGTAGCCGGCTCCAGCCGCTCGACGAGATGGATTTTTCCCCAGCCGTGGACTTTCCTTGCTAATTCAAACAGAACCTCATTGCTGTCTTCCATCCCATTCTGAATCGCAACTGCGGCATATAGCGTAAATTCGTCATGTCTGCCAAGCGTCAGAAGCAGGTCCTTCACCTTCTCGTTCTGAAACAGCCCCAGCAGCGCGATGCCGAACTTGACGACATTGCGATGTGCGGCATGCTCCGCGAACCACGCAGCCTCTTGAAACACTGCGCCCGGCTTTACCCCGGGATGCTTGCGCACCTCGGTCAGGATCGAGTCGAACGAGCCGCCGCCGAGCTCCATCTTCACCAGCTTAGCATACAGCGCCTTTCTTGTGGCATTCTTCGGCTTCCTGGAGTGCTTCGCCAGCAGGTGTACCAGCTCTCGCACCTCATCCGACATGCTCCCGGGCCCCGCATGGTGTCCCATCGCCCCATCCAAACCGCCCGCTATCCAGCGAAATTTACTGCCGGCCCAAAACTCTTCATCATCCGGCAGCGAACCGTCCACCTGCTCCCCTTGTTCGCGAATGTACGAATAGATGGAGGTTTTCCCCTCCCATGGGGCCCGCATTGCTTGATTAAAGAAAAATATCATCGTTCATCATCACCTTATTCCCATACTTCCTTGAGCGCCGAACGGAACAGATCGTCGAGCTGCTCCACCTGACCGCCATCCGCCGACTGCATTCCCGCTGCCGCCCGCTCGTAGTAAGCCATTTTCCCCTCTAAAAATTCGTTGATCGGATGAATCCTCGGTTCGTAATCCATTTCATCGCCTGCCCGTTTACGTTCCACCAACCTATCAATAACCGCCCTAAGCTCGCTGCCCTTCGGCACCAAATCATCGACCAGCCGGTCGAATTCGATCGGCGGCATCGTACCGTGCTTCTCGATCCACTCGCATGCCAAGATCGGGCGGAGCACGTAGAAGTACTTTTTGATTTTGACTTGATCGCCCTGCAGATACTCCCGGTAGTTCCCCTTGGCCATGTGCAAGTAGTGATACGTACAAGACTTTGGCGAAAATGTTAACGGAGAGATATCGCGGATCCGCTCCGCAATCGAATAATTCTCCCGATAAACGATCGGGGACTGCAGCCACTCGAGCAGCGGCGGATTCGACTTGCGGAACAGGTTCAACGCTTTGCGCAGATCCCAGCCGTTGATGTCCAGCATATCGCTGATCGGACGCTCGATCACGTCCCTCTTCTCAAATATCGATAAGTACCACTCTACCGGTCTCACATAAATAAACCTGACGTCGTAGTCGCTGTCCCGGGACGGGAAGCCCCATGCGCGGCTGCCCGATTCGCAAGCATACAGGATCCGGACGTGCTCTTCCTTTTCGATGGTGCGTAGTTGTTCTTCGATCTGCTGTCTCACATCAGACATCATGCTAGCCTCCCTTCTGGTCGTTGGACTGTTTTAGGAAATTCCTAATTATCTTCTCCGACATTTCGGATACCTAGCCTAGCTTTAATGTATGCAAGAGATCTACAATATAATGGGACAAAATAATATTGATAATAGATAGACACATAATCGATATTGCGATGGAATTTTCTTTAATAAATTCAGAATTAATGAAACTAGCTTTGGGTAATTTAAAGCCATCTTTTATTTGAAACAAACAGTCATTAATATCTACTAGAACTTCGAAATAGACAAAAAAGAACGCAGAAAGAACGATCCAAACGTTTTGTTCAGTTTGCTCTAATGAAGATAATTGTACAATCATGACCACCCAAACAGTGAACATAATCTTAAGCAACGATTTGATAATAGTAACCAAAAATTTTAGGTTAAAATAACCTACCGCCATGAAAAGACCGACAGCAGAAATATTTATGACGAATATAGTTTCTATTAAATCAGAAAATACTGAACCATTAAGATTTTTCCCCCACAAAATTAGGGTAAACAAATAGAACAAGAGACTTAATAGTAATATAAATAACATTTTGGGAATGCCCCATATTTGTTTTCTGAATTCCCTTCTTCTTTTCGTAGTTTTCTCTATCCTAGTTTCCACGTTCATTCTCCTCGTTCTTTATTTACCTCATTACCTTGCTAAATCATCTTGCGTAGAGATCTTCTAATCCTCTAAACATAACGCCTCGACCCGCTCCACCAGCGAAGCATACCCCTCCACGGACTGCGCGATATAGGATAGCACCGTATCACTCCAACCGTAGATGTAAAAGGTTCGCGGATCCGTCTCCGGTACCAACGCGAGCCGATAAGGAGCAATGTCTACGATGAACGCTTTGACGTCCGGGTTGATCTTCGAACGGTACCATCGGAGCTGCTCGTAGAACGGGCTGCCGCTGTTTTGCTGCTCGTCGGTGATGATGATGATTTGGTCGACTTTCCTCCGCTCCTGGATCAGCTTCCGCACGGGCGCCCCGGTATCGGTTCCTCCACGGGAGCGGATTTGCGCCGCCTGCGTTAAAATGCTGTCATGGCGGGATGGCTTGGCATCGATAACCTCCGTATCGAACAGCCAGAACAGAGAGCTGCCCTGCGTTTTCTTATACAGCGCCAGAGCGAACACCGAGCCGATCTCCAAATATTGTCCGCTCATCGAGCCGGATATATCGAGGAAGATCGCCGTCTTCTCTCCGAGCTCCGGCAGGTTGTCGAACGTAAGCTCGGCAGCCTCCCGGAGCGCATCCTTCAGCTCCGGATGGTCCACTTGATGGAACGCCGTTGCCAGCCGGAACGGCAAAATTTTAGCTTTCCTCAGTGCCTGCGAATCTGTGATCCGGTTCACCACATAATCGAGGTTGCGCCGATCCTCCAGCACCCCGGCCCGCTGCAATGCGTTCATATGGCGGAGCAGGGCGAACGTCGGCATCTGGTAAAGCAGCGCTTCCCAGACGGCTTTTGACGGCTTGATCACACCGGTTACCGTTTCATAGGGGAGCCTGCCGCGTTCAATCCACGCAATTTGCTCCTCCTCGGTCGAAGCAAACTTCAGCTTTTCCAGCGCTTCCACTTGGGGCAGCAGCGCAAGGTTGGCCTCCAGCCCGCGCAAATACCGGAACAATGCCTGCTGCTTCAGGTCCTCCGGCTTCGGATGCGCCGTTGCGATTGCATCCCCCAGACTGTAGCCGCGGCCGCGGCCGTTGTACTTGATGGCCCAATATTCGGACACGCCGGCTAAGAAGCGGTTCACCTGCCGTTTGACGGCACGGCCTCCCTCACCGCGTCCAAGCCCCTTCAATATCGTCAGGAAATCGGACAAGTCGGAAGGAATCAGCACCACCTGCAGGAAAATCTTCGCAAACAAATCCGGACGATACCGCGAAAGTATGGCCAGCCCGAACAGCGGCTGCAGCCGCATCAACCCGACACTGCGTGCGAACACAATCGCCTTGGCCATGAAATTCGGGCTGCGGTCCGCCATTTCGCGGTGCAGCTTCTCCGCATCGGCAAGCAGTTCATGGCTATCCGCATAGAAGGTGTTGCTCGTTGTGTTGGTCAGCAGCGTTTGCACATACTGCTCCTCAAGCGAGCGCGTAAATGCCGGGTACTGATCTTTATTCGATATATTCGGTCTTGGTGAGCCGAATAGTTTGTTTGCCATACTCATGATGATTTTGCCCTCCCTCAATAAATTAATGTTTTCTCCGTTTTTCTGACTTTTTCGCGTGTTTTCTTCTTT
>NZ_JBHLWN010000124.1:0-84473 GCF_042432825.1 Paenibacillus chartarius
CAGGATCAAACTCTCCAATAAGGGTAGTTCGACTTGCTCATTGATAACACTTGCGTGTTGTATTACATATAACCTCTCACTCGTCATTCAGTTTTCAAGGAGCAATCTCTTGCTTGTTTTACCCGGCGCCTCTCAGCGGCAGGAACATTACTGTACCACAATGGGCATGTTGATTGCAACCGGAACGTTTTCTCAAGCTGCCGTTCGCCATGTTGTTTCGGCGACAGCGAAAAGTACTATACCACTACAGTACGCAAAACTCAACCGGCAGATCGTTCCTTGAAATTCTGGACACATCATTCACAATATGAGATGATTCGTACCGGGTATACTTCGTATTTTTCCCTGCAAGATATCGCCTTATTCAACAAGAGCCCAACTAATGCAAGCAACTTCGACAGCGTTTATTACGTATGCATATGATGGCATAAATATAACTATCATATGATTCCGAATAAGGAGAAACGGATCGATGTCTTTCACGTTCGAACTTTCCACGTTCAATTGGCAGCAGCTCGACGAATGGCTTACTCAATTCGAAGCGATGGGTCCTATCCCCGGCATACTCGTACCGATGTCCGAATCGTTCCTCCCATTTTTGCCGCTAGTAGCGCTTATTGTGACGAACGTCAACGCATACGGATTCTGGGAAGGTTTATTATTGTCCTGGATTGGCGTTGTTTTGGGTTCAATCAGCGTGTTTTTGCTTGTGCGCGCGTTCGGAAGGCGATTCCGCGGGTTTATTGAACGGAAGCTGCCGCGGTCGGAGAAATTCATTCATTGGGTGGAAACGAACGGGTTTATGCCGATATTTATTTTAGCCTGCTTCCCCTTTACGCCGTCGTCCGTCGTCAACATCATTTCGGGACTGTCCAAATTGGAAATTCATAAATTCGCGATCGCTACGTTGCTTGGCAAAGGGATTATGATCGCTTTGGTTTCCTTTGCCGGGCACGATCTCGCCAGTTTGCTTCATCAGCCCTGGAAGCTTGCGCTTATCGTCGTAGGATTCATATTGCTATGGTTGATAGGCAGGAAGCTGGAGTCCAAGTTTATGAAATAAATGCAAAGGTTCGGAGACCCGGATTGCCCGGTGTGACCGAACCTTTTCGTTATTTACACGCCCTCAAAGCCTTCCAGCGGCTCAGGTATCGATAAATCATGGGTCTCGACCCGTGTAATGCGGTTGCTGCCGTCAACAAATACAACTTTAGGACGCAGTGCATCCACTTCGGGCTCCGTAAACAGTCCCATACTTAAAATAATGACAAGATCGCCGGGCTGAAACAGATGTGCCGGAGGGCCGTTCAAACATATTTTCCCCGTTCCTTCGGGAGCCGGCAAGGCATACGTTTTCCACCGGGTTGCATTGCGCAGGCTCGTAATTTGGACCATCTCGTACGGCTGAATGCGAGCTTCCCGCATCAACCCGGCATCGATCGTTATGCTCCCGACGTAATTCAAATCCGCTTCGGTCACCGTAGCACGATGAATTTTCCCCTTGCACATGAAGCGCAGCAATTCCGTCATTCCCCTCTCGCCTATGGGTGTATATCACAGGCTATGCCGGCAAGAGCGGAATGGTTTGGGCTGACGGTACTTTTCGTTTCTTGCAGGACTGACCTTGCATCATCCAACGCATATTTGTCCAAATTTACCGGCGCTCCGGTTCCATGCCTGGAGCATACCAAGGATTGAGATGAATGAGCACTTCATCGACGTCCGGATTTTGCATCATGATCGAATGTTTGATTTGGCGGGAAATATCGTGCCCTTCTTGAATCGTCAGTTCGCCCGGAACGCTTACCCTGACATCGACAAGAATATAATGCCCATGTTCTCGCGCCCGCAGACGGTCAATGCGCTTGACGCCGGCAACGGAAGCAATGATAACGGCGTATCCGCTCAAACGCTCGGGGTCCACAGCCTTCTCCATCAAAATGTCAAAGGACTCCTTCCCCATCTCCACGCCCAGCTTCAACACCAACACGGCGACGATGATGCCGGCAACCGGATCGCCATAAAGCAGCCAATGAATGTGATACGCTTCGCCAAGCAGCGACATGCCGATCCCGATCACTGCAGCGAGCGATGCGTAGACGTCGGCCAAATGATCATGTGCGGTCGCGATCAAGCCCTTGCTGTTGCAGCGGCGGCCGATGCGGATTGTATACACATACAGCGCGTATTTCCAAACCAAAGAAAGTAAGGCGGCGGCAAGAGCGATGTAGCTGGCTGCGGCAGGCTCGGCAAAAAACACAACAATGGAATGATAGCCAATGTATAGCGCCGCGAGCACAAGAATCATCGCGACGAAGCCTGATCCGAGCACCTCCGCTTTGCCATGACCGTAAGGATGATCTTCGTCGGCGGGTCGTTTGGAAATTTTCATAGAGCCAAGCGCGGCGGCGGTTGCCACAATATCGCCGGCGTTATGGACACCGTCCGCCAGCAGCACTTCACTTTGAAACAAAAATCCGACTGCGAGTTTTAATGCGGTTAATATGATATTACTGATCAAACTAATCCACACGGCAAACAAAGATCGAGTGTTGTCCGCACTCATCATTCATGACCTCCTGCAGAAGTGTTTCCCCGGGGAAACAAAAACCCCCGACCAATCGGTCAGGGGTTAAACACCAGGATATTTAGATTACGCATGCAGCGTCTGCGCATAGGAAACACTCTTTTCATTGTTATATCTTAGACAGGATAGCACAACAGTCCGGAAGGCTCAAGCAGGATCAAGAACTGATCGTTTCGATCTCGACGGCCAGAACATGGGGGATCTGTTTGATTTTATCGTAAATATGGGTCGTCCTTAATTTATCCAACGCGGAGATGACGATGTAGATCATCTTCTCATCATCATTAATGTCCTTGATTTTGATATGCTTGGTCTTCAAGTGCTCTGCATGTATGCGATCGATCATTGCCGTCATGTCGCCTGCCGAGTTGAAACGTATCGTGATGGCTAAGTCTCTCTCGCGCAATTGGCTTGGCCCAAGCAAACGGAACAAATACGGAAAAAAGTTAACGGCGCTAATAATCAACACGACAGCAACGGCCGCTTCCTTATAAAATCCCGCCCCCGCTGCAATGCCGAGCGCAGACGCCGCCCACACCATGGCCGCAGTCGTCAGGCCGGAAATAATCTCGTTGCTCCGCCGAAGAATAACGCCGGCGCCAATAAAACCGACCCCGCTCACAATCTGCGCAGCGAGTCGAAGCGGATCCATATTCGTATGACCGGGAACCGAATATTTGGCGACGGATTCGATGGATACGATCGTGATCAAGCAGCTGGCCACGGAAATGACCATAGAAGTCTTCATGCCGAGCGGCTTGTGCTTAAGCTGCCGGTCCACTCCGATCAATAAACCCAACAGAAGCGCATACAACAGCTTATCCCAATATACGATGCTCATGGTGATACCCCTCTTCTCTCTTCGTCAGTTCATGGTATGAAGGGAGGGACGAATTGGTGTAGTTCGAGCTATTGCTTTACATCATATTCTAGCGATGCGACGTGTATACGTTCGCCTTCGTTAGCTCCTTCAGCTGCACGATCTGATCCGGACGCAATTCGTCCAGCCGCGCCGCGCCGACGTTGTGGATCAGCTGCTCTACCGTGCTGGCGCCGGGAATAGCCGAAGCTACCGCAGGATGCGCCAGGCTGAAACGAATAGCCGTTTGCGCCAAGCTCCCCTCATGCGGAAGCGCTGCGAACTTCCCCAGAAGCGGGCGCAGCTCGTCGGCTGTGTAGTCCAAATATCCGTCCGGCTTCAGCTTGGATAAGCCGCCGTCTGCAAGCAGTCCCTTAGCAACCGGTCCGCGCGCGATCATGCTGATATTGTGCTGCTCAAGCAGATCCAGCACGCTTTCTTCAGGACGCCGGTCAAGCAAACTGTATTGGCTCATCACGCTGACGATCCGGGAACGCACCGCATATTCGCGGATAACATTCGGCCGAATCGACGAAATGCCGTAATATCGGATGACGCCTTGCCGCTGCAGCTCCTCAAACGCCTCGATCGTTTCGTCGATGGGGTCGTCCAGTGTGCCTCCATGCAGTTGATACAAGTCGATGTAGTCGGTCTGGAGCCGACGCAAGCTTTCCTTCACAGCGCTCATAATGTAGGACTTTGAAGCGTCCCACGTCCACCCCGGTTTCCCCGGCACGATCCGATTTCCGACCTTCGTCGCCAGGACGACTTCGCTCCGTCTGCCGCGGACCGCCTTGCCGACAAGCTCCTCGTTGCGCCCTTCATCGTACAAATCGGCAGTGTCGAGGTAATTTACCCCTCTTTCAAGCGCCTCATGAATAATACGCAGAGCAGGCTTCTCCTCCGTACCGAGCGACATGCAGCCCAGCCCGATTTCACTAATTTGCAGCTCCGAACTTCCCAACCGATTGGTACGCATCCCGGTTCACCCTTTACCGTCTTTTTCTGCATCATACCACATTAAGGCTTAGCAGGCATACGGACTCTTCGACAGGAAAATATCGTTACACTCAAATTGTCCCGTGTAACGGATGCGGGGGCGAACTTATACTGATATCAAAATCACGGAACAAGAAAAGAGGAAACCGATTTTGGACTTGATGCAGTGGGGCTGGAATGCAAAATGGGAGGATGTGTTCGATCCGTGGCGCAAGGAAGGGCTAGAGCCGGCCCGGGTCGTGTTGGAGCATAAACATACGTATACGGTCGTAACGTCATCCGGCGAGCTGCTTGCCGAAATTACGGGACGCATGCGTCATCTGGCGAGCGGCAGAGCGGACTATCCGGCCGTCGGCGATTGGGTGGCCGTTGCTGCCAGATCTAATGAAGGACGTGCAGCGATACATGGCATTGTACCGCGAATCAGCAAGTTTTCCCGCAAAACGGCCGGAGCCGTAACGGAAGAGCAAATCGTTGCGACGAATATGAATACCGTCTTCCTCGTTATGGCGCTTCATCACGATTATAACGTAAGACGGATGGAACGATATCTGACTGCGGCTTGGGAAAGCGGAGCGAATCCGGTCATTTTGCTGAGCAAGGCGGATTTGAGCGAGCGGATCGAGGAAGCTGTCCGGGAGATGGAGCAAATCGCCTTTGGCGTTCCCGTTCATGTCGTGAGCACGCTGGAAGGAAAAGGATTGGACAGTTTGGCGCCGTATGTCGGTCCTGGCCAAACGGTCGCTTTTCTGGGTTCATCCGGGGTCGGCAAATCGACGTTGATCAATCGGCTGCTGGGCAGAGAAGCGATGGAAACCGGCGTCATTCGCCAAAGCGACGGCAGGGGCAAACACACGACGACGCATCGCGAGCTGCTCCCCTTGCCCGGCGGCGGGCTGCTGATCGATACGCCGGGCATGCGCGAGCTTCAGCTGTGGGGTGCGGACGAAGGCTTCGGCACTTCGTTTGCCGATATCGAAGAGCTTAGCGGACAATGCAGGTTTCCCGATTGCCGCCACGATCGCGAGCCGGGCTGCGCCATACAAGCTGCGTTAGCGGACGGTACGCTGGAAAGCGGCCGCTATAACAGTTATATAAAGCTGCAAAAGGAGCTCGCCTACTTCGAACGGAAGGAAAGCAAAGCGCTGCAGGCAGCCGAGAAGCTCAAATGGAAAAAGATCCATCAAGCTGTCAGAAACCGCCCGCACCGATGATCAAGCACGTTGATTAATCACGTTAATTATCTGGCAGGACCGCTTTCACTCGGCCGACCTGGCCATTCGTCAGCCGCACTTTGATCCCATGCGGATGACTGGGGGAATTCGTCAATAGATCTTTGACGATCCCCCGCGTCAGTTTACCGGTTGCTTGATCCTGCTTGAGCACGATGTCGACGGTTAAGCCCGGTCGAATATCGGTTCGCTTTTGTCCGTTTGGCGTCATTTGCGTCGCTCCCTTCTGCCTGTTGGTTTGGTGCCGGATGTATGCCGGGAATTCCGGCCGAAAGTTTGCGCTTTCGGCGAATCGGCCCTTGGGCCGCGTTCCCCTCTCCCCCGGTTCGAATCGCCTGGTTTGCGTCCGGATTCGCCTCGTTTAACCATAGATGCTTTAACGAGAAGCCTATCCCCCCGCCCCCGCACATCGGTTTGGCGGTCCGGACGCGGCCGAACCTCGTCCTTATACTGAGAATCCGATTGACGTTCAAGGGTCATGCCGATTCCCTTCTCGATCAATTGTACGTACATGGCATCCCGCGGCGCAGCTAACGTGAAGGCATAGCCTTTGTGTCCGGCCCGGCCGGTTCTGCCGATTCGGTGGATGTAGCTCTCCGCATCGTGCGGGATGTCGTAATTGATGACATGAGTTACACCTTCGACATCGAGCCCGCGGGCGGCAACATCGGTCGCGACGAGCAGCTGAATGTCGCCGCGGCGAAATGCGGCCATGACCTCCTCCCGCCTCGCCTGCGTCAAATCCCCATGCAGCTCTTCAACGGAAAGCCCGTGGCTGAGGAGCGCTTCCGCCAGCTTCTTGGCGCGAATTTTGGTCCGGCAAAAAATGACGGCCAGATGCGGCCGGTAACGCCGCAGCAGCTGCAGCAGCGTAGACTGCTTGGCCCGGTCTGTCGTCTCGATTAACGTTTGCCGTATCGTATCCAGCGTAATTTCGCGGCCATGAACCCGAATGTCGGCGGGACTTCGCAAATACGATGCGGCGAGCCGCCGTACAGGCTCCGGCATCGTAGCGGAAAACAACAGCGTCTGCCGCTCGCCAGGCGCCGCATCGATCACGCCGGTCACTTCGTCCAGGAAGCCGAGCGCCAGCATTTGATCCGCTTCGTCCAGCACTAGAATATGCAGCTTGTCCAAGTTGATCGTTCCGCGCCGCAAATGATCGTTCAACCGCCCGGGAGTCCCAACGATGACCTGCGCGCCGCCCTGCAGCCGGTGAGCTTGGGCAATGACGTCTTGGCCCCCATACACCGGCAGCGCAGCGATCCCAAGCGCAGGGGCCAGCTTGGCGACTTCGCCATAAATTTGGATGGCCAGCTCCCTTGTCGGCGTAATGATCAGCGCCTGGCTGAACAGCTCGTCCGGCCGGATACGCTGCAGCATCGGCAGAACGAACGCCAACGTTTTGCCGGTCCCCGTCTGGGCTTGCACGATGGCGTCGCTGCCGGCCAGCAGAGCCGGAATCGCCTGCTGCTGAACGGGAGTTGGTGTAACGACGCCTAGCTCGCGCAGAGCGGAAACGAGCGTGTCTCCGATCCCTAACGCGCCGAAGGTAAGATTCGCCGAGCGAACACTCATTGCCATCCCGCCCCTTCGGCATTGCGGTCCAGCTTGCCCCAAGCCGGATTGTAATCATATTCGACCGATTCATTGTTGAATTCGGGATTCGCAACGTCGCCATTATATGTCCCCACGAGCGACCAGTCCGTTTCCCGCCAAGTAACGAAGGAGGCTGCTTGAAGCCGCTCGCCGTCGGCCTGCAGCTCAATCAGCCTGTTAACGAGAGATGTTGCGTAAGGAATACCGGACTCCGGAACTTGGCGGATGCTGAGATCGGGTCTGCCGAATTTACGCATTCCCCTCGTATGAAGCTTGTATACGTCTTCCCCTTCCTTGGTGACGAGCAGCGCAGTTTGATCCAAGGGACGAATAGCGGACTGGGCAAAGAAAGTTTCGCTCCACTCCTCAGCCGAATACCACCGCAGAGTTTGCGCATCCAGTACGGCCACGGCTCCTTGCTCGACCGCAGCTTGCACGATTCCGATCATGTTCCGGAAATATTCGAGGCTCCCGGTGTCCTCGCTCACTTCTCCGACGATGACGAGACAAGCCGGAGACAAGGCGACGCGCCGGAACAGCTCATCTCCCTTCTCGCGCAGGAGCTCGCCGAGTTGATTGGAATAATACAAGGTCATCGTCTCGCTATCCCGGCGAATGTCGTATGTTAGAAACTGAATGCCGCCGGGAATGCCAGTGACCCGATGCCGGTGCTCCGTCACCTGCAAATCCGCAAAGCTTGGTCCGAATAAAGCATAGAAGAAAAATGGCTGGCGTCCACCCGGCCTATAATGAGTACGTTCGTTATTCATAAGTTGATTTCCCTTCCTTCAGCGCAACATAGCGTAAAAACTTCAATTCCTCTAATCATAACGTTTTGACGGCTTGTTCGCCAGCAGCGGACACTGGGCGATTGACAAGGGCGCAGTCCGAGGCTTATAATGACTGCAAGTACATAGCGTCATCCAAAGGGGAGTAGCTGACAGTAGAAGTCGTCAATTCGGGAATGTTTCGTTCCCCGGCTCTACTGGCAACGAACGGTGCATTGTCGTTGTTAGCAAGACCTTTGCCTATCGCGGGTAAAGGTCTTTTTCTATGCACATTATAAAGCATGGAGAGTGGCCTTTACCTTGACGGTAGAGGCCGCTTTATTTTCCAAGAAGGAGTGATGTGAGAATGGAATGGTTTACAATTGATTGGTGGACGGCTCTGCTCGGCATTATCGTTATCGACCTGATGCTGGCCGGCGACAACGCAATCGTAATCGGGCTTGCCGCACGGAACGTTCCGAAGGTTCAGCAGAAGAAAGTTATTTTTTGGGGGACGGTAGGCGCCGTCGTCATCCGTATCCTTGCGACGCTCGCTGTCGTATGGCTGCTCAAAATTCCGGGGCTGCTCTTAGCCGGCGGTTTGATGCTTGTCTGGATCGCCTACAAGCTGCTGACGGACGAGAAAAATCACGAAGTTGAAGCGAAAAATACGATGTGGGGCGCTATCCAAACGATCATTATCGCCGATGGCATCATGGGCTTGGATAACGTCATTGCAGTAGCCGGTGCTGCGCACGGCGATTTCGTTCTCGTCGCAATCGGCCTGATAATCAGCGTACCGATCGTCGTATGGGGCAGCACGTTGTTCTTGAAGCTGATCGACCGCTTCCCGGTCGTGCTCTTTATCGGATCAGGCATTTTAGCTTATACGGCTGCCAAGATGATTACGCACGAGAAGTTTTTGAGCGGCATCTTCGACAACCCATGGATCATGTACACGTTTGAAGCGATCATCATCATCGGCGTTATTGCTGCAGGCCGTATTGTCCAGCTTCGCCGCCGCCGACTCGTTACTCAGCAAGGTCATTAATATGAAACAATCCGGGGCTATTCCGTTCCGCCAAGGCTTGCGGCCAATGCGGTTTGGGACAGCCCCTTTTGTGTCCACAGCGCAATCTCAAGGGCGTGTTACGTTTTGGACCTGTTTGGCCAGCTTCTTCGGCGCGACACGCAAGTAGCTCTCTTCGACAAGGTCTGCCAGCTCGTCCCAATCCGGTTCGCCATGTATGGACACCCAGCCATGCTGACCGATGTACGGTGTTTTGGTGTACTTCCCCGAAGCGATGAGCAGCTCTTGATTTTCCTTATCGGTTTTGACGGATAAGCCTGGAGTTTGCTCGAGATTATGGTCGCCTGTGAAAATAAACGTTTTACCGTTGCCCCGGAAAACCGTATGGCCGTGCCCATCGACCTCCTCGGCAACCTCCGGCAGTCCGGTACAGATCGTCCGAATTCGCGACAGCATCGCCTCGAATGCCGGGGTTCGCGCCATTGCGTTTGAACTCATCGTTCGCCCTCCTCGTTACATCATAGAACACCCTACCCGAACCGGGCAGAGTGTAAATGATTTTCCTTAATACGATTATACCCGCTTTAACAGGCTGCGTGCGATCCAAACGCCGGCAGCTCCGGCCTGGGCAAGGCCGCGCGTGATGCCGGCTCCGTCACCGCCGCAGAACAGTCCCTCAATGTCCGTCTCCAGCTCGGGCGTCAGCTTCGGCCGTGCCGAGTAAAACTTCGCCTCCACCCCATAGAACAGCGTGTGCTCCGATGCGATCCCCGGCGTAACTTTGTCCAGCGCTTCGATCATTTCAATCAAGCTCTTCATCGTATTGTACGGAAGCACCAGTCCGAGGTCGCCCGGCACCGCCTCCTTCAATGTCGGCTCGAGGAAGCCCTCCCGTATACGCGACACCGTCGACCGCCGGCCGCGCTGGATGTCGCCATACTTCTGAACGATGACTCCTCCGCTCGATAAGTCGTTCGCCCGCTTACAAATTTCCCGCGCATACTCGTTCGGCTTGTCGAACGGCTCGGTGAACGTATGCGACACGAGCAGGGCAAAGTTCGTGTTGGCAGAGCCAAGCGCCGGGTCTTTGTAGGAATGGCCGTTCGCCGCCATAACGCCGCTGTGATTTTCCACAACGACATGCCCGGATGGATTGGAGCAGAACGTGCGTACCCGGGTCCCGACAGATGTATTGAAAATAAATTTCCCCTCGTATAAATGCTCGTTGATTTCGCGCATGACGACATCGGACGTTTCCACGCGTACGCCCACATCCACCTGGTTGTTGACCATATGCACACGGCGCTTCTTGAGCAATTGGGTGAGCCAGGCCGAGCCGTCTCGCCCCGGAACGACGACGACATGCTCCGCGGCGATCGTCTCGCCGTTCTTCAGCGTCACGCCCCGCACCCGCAGCTTCCCTTCCGTCTTCTCCGTGACCAGATCGTCCACTTCGGTCTTAAACCGCATCTCGACATGTTGTTCCAGATATGCAAAGATCGACTTCAAAATCTCCAGGTTTTGCTCCGTGCCGAGGTGCCGCACCTGTGCCCGTAGCAGCTTCAGTCCCGCGGAATAGGCCCGCTGCTCGATATCGCGCACTTTCTCCGTCGTCGGATCCGTGATGGCTGTAGTCGCGCCGTGGCGCAAGTTCAGCTCATCAACGTAACGAATGAGCTCGAGCACCTGCGAAGGCGGCAAATAATCGGTAAGCCAACCGCCGAACTCCGTCGTAATGTTGAACTTCCCGTCACTATACGCTCCGGCGCCTCCGAAGCCGCTCGTAATCGAGCAGGCCGGCAGGCAGCCGGCGAAGTCCTTCTTCCCCGCCGGGGGCGGGCACAGCTTGATTTTCTCTTCCAGTATCGGACAGCTCCGCTGATGAATGCCGTGGCCTTTATCGATCAGCAGCACCTTCAGATGCGGCGCCTTCAGCGACAGCTCATAACATGTGAAAATTCCGGCCGGACCGGCCCCCACTACGATAACATCATATCGATCCACTGTGCTCCTCCTTCATTTGCATAAAAAAATCCCGGTCTACGCAGCGGCAGGTACACGAAACCCGCCGCTCGTAGCCAGGAATTTACGGTTCCTTGGTAGAGACCCCCGAACCGATTATCGGGGATATACGAACGATTGCTTCCCTATTGGACAGAAGTAATCATAACGGAATATCCGGCATGCGTCAATAGGTGAATGTTCGTCTTTTGATTGTGATAACCAAGAAAAACGTCAATTAAATCAGCGTTCATTCGAAATATCCGAACATTCTATTCGAAATCGCTAGACAGCCACCGGAAAACCGGTTCTGCAGCATTAATACTTTCCGCAATCGAAACGCTAGATTCACCTTCAGTCAGCCGGGTGGAACGCAAATAAGGAGATTTCACGTAGCGGCAGGCTCCGGGAACAGGGCATCGCTATCTCCCGCCCTTCCTCTTCTGAACGCGCGAAGCGGTTAGTACTTTCGAATAGATGCGCAGATACCCGTCGGTCATGTTTCGGGTTGTAAACCGGCGGATGACATAGCTTCGCAGTGCACGAGGCGACGGATATTTGCCCGCCTTCACCTTGCGAACCATCTCGGGTACACTGCGGCATATCAATTGCGGAAACCCGGCCATCACTTCCGGAACGGACCCGTTGCGCAAAGCGACAACCGGCGTGCCGCAAGCCATCGCCTCAATCATGACTAGTCCGAACGGTTCCTCCCACAGCGTCGGGAACAGCAGACAGCTCGCGTGCTTGAGCAGCTGCTGCTTTCGCTTGCCGCCCACCGCTCCTACATACCGGATCCGCGGGTTCCTGCGGATCCGCGGTGCAATTTCCTTGACGAACAGCCGCTTATCTTTAATCGGACCGCTGATAATGAGCCGCTTGTTCGTTTTCTCCGCCACCTCGATGGCTTGCAACACTCCTTTCACCCGAAGAAGACGTCCGATAAAGAGCAGATAGCCCTTCTTCACTTCGGAAAATTCATATTCGTGCGGTCGGATCCCGTTATACACGTAATAGCCGCGGCCCTTGCCCATCACCTGGCGGGCGCGCTTAGATACGTAGATGGGATGCCTGACCCAGTGTTTGACCGGCAAATGAAGCGTGCTGACGGTCGGTACTTTCAGCCGTTGTTTATCTACGGTAGATGTAAAGGTATGGTCATGGATCAGGTGAACTCCTTTCGGCAGCCGTTTGGCAACGAAACGACCGATACCGCGATCCCGCATTCCTTTTGGATACTCAATCAGCTTCGCCTTGGTTCTGCTGCCCTTGGAGGCAAATACGACGACTCGATGACCGCGCCGTACGAGCTCTTCTGTGAGTTCATAAACGATTTTTTCTGTGCCGCCTTGGTTGGTTGGCGGAAGCGGTCTTGCATTCGGAAAGTTGGAAATGACCTGAACGATTTTCAATCGTTTCACCCTCCTTGATCCTCTTCAGAGTCATATAAATCGGAACGATCACCTTAGTCAACATATGCCCTTTGCTCTGCAAGTAATTGGACACCTACCATATACCGGAATAATCGGGCGAACCTCCCAAACCATATGGCGAAAAGTGGTCCTAGATAGCGGTTACAATTCTGTGTACAATGAGGAAGCCAGTTCTATATGAAAGCGATTACGAAAGGAACCATACACCATGAAAATGACAAAGAAGACCCGCAGCCTTCGCCGCTTTGCTACTGCCGCATTCGCCGCAGCAATCGTTTCCGGCGCCGTGGCGGCCGTACCCGCTTCCGCTCGCGAAAGCACATTCACCCGCAGCGGCGTAGGCCCCCTCTACTGGAGCACATACGAATATCAATATACAAACAATGGACCGATGGACGAAACCGAATGGAAGAAAAACATCGACTGGATTGCCGCGGAATACAAGCAGTTCGGCTATGATCTGATTGTCTCCGACGGCTGGATCGAGTCTGCGCAGCGCACGAATTCAAACGGATACATTTTGACCCACAACGATAATTGGCAGCATGATTGGATGTACTGGCAGCGTTATATCGCAAGCAAGGGCATGAAGCTCGGTGTCTACTACAATCCTTTGTGGGTAACGCGCAGCGCGGCGAACGACCCGGCGAAGAAAATCGCCGGGACGAATATTCCGGTCAGCAGCATCGCCAACTCTTCGGACGTGTTCAACAACGATCTGTATTGGGTTGATGTGAACAAGCCGGGCGCCAAGGAATATGTTCAGGGCTATGTGAACTATTTCAAGAACATGGGCGTGAAATACTTGCGCATCGACTTCTTATCCTGGTACGAGAACGGGATCGACAAAGGCCGCGTTATCGGCAAAAACCATGGTTCGGCCAACTACCGCAAGGCGCTGCAATGGATGAAGGAAGCGGCAGGCGACGACATGGAGCTGAGCCTGGTCATGCCGCATTTGAAAAGTCATGCCGCAAACGAGCTGGCAACCGGCGACATGGTGCGCATCAACGAAGATCTGGCCCGCGGCGGCTGGGAGAACCTTAGCGGCCAGCGCCAAAATTGGACGAACGGCTGGTCGCAGTGGGCGAATCCGTTCCAGGGCTTTACCGGCTTCTCGGACATCGCGGGGCGCGGTTCCAACATGATTATGGACGGCGATTTCCTGCGTATGAACACGTTCAAGACGAATGAAGAGCGCAAAAGCGCCATTTCCTTGTTTACGCTCGCAGGATCTCCAATTGCGATAACCGACCAGCACTCGACGATCGGCAATACCGGCTCCTTCTACAAAAATGCCAACATGCTTTCGCTGCACAACCAGGGATTCGTCGGCAAGCCGTACTATTACAACAGCAAATCGTTCAGCAGCGACCCGCATTCGCGCGACTCCGAGCGCTGGCTCGGCCAGCTGCCGAACGGCAATTGGATCGTCGGCTTGTTTAACCGTTCTGATATCAAGGCGACGCGCTCGATCGATTATGTGAAAGATTTAGGTCTTACCGGCTCCGCCTCGACAAAGGATCTGTGGACGAACGAATCGCTCGGCTCCATCAGCAAGCATGCTCCAGCCCTCCCGGCGCATGGTACGAGTGTTGTCGAGATCCAGCCTGCGGATCAGGCAAAGGTGTCCCGATACGAGATGGAGGTCGCGACTTGGGTCGGCGGCGCCGGCTTCAACAACGATCATACGGGATATAACGGATACGGCTTCGTAGACGGGTTCGGAACCGCCGGCGCCAAGGTCGTTGTTGCCGTAGAAGCTCCGGCCGACGGCCAGTATAAAGTGAACTATCGCTATGCCAATGCGACCGGTGCGACCAGCACACTGAAAGCTAGCGTCATGAACGAGAACGGTTCGGCCGTACAAACGGCGAAGACGGTTTCGTTCCCTGCTGCGGCATCCTGGAACGATTGGATGAACAAGGAAAGTACGCTGACGTTGAAAAAAGGCGTCAATCTCGTCACGCTGCAGCGTACGGCAGGCGACGCCGGCGCCATCAACCTCGATTATATCGAGCTTTACAAAGCTGCATCCGTCCCTCTCGTCCGGGAAGGCGGCTTCGAGACCGGAACTTTATCCGGCTGGTCCGAATGGCATCCGGCCGGTCAAGAGCCTGCCTATGGCGTCGACGGCTACGATGAGCGCAGCGGTGACAGCAAGCTGTATTTCTGGTCGATGAATCCGTTCAAGCAAAGCGCTCACCAGCAGCTGACCGGCTTGTCCGACGGGACGTACCGCGTATCGGCTTATGTGAAAGAAACCGTATACGGAGCCGATCCTGCGACAGTCCGCATGGAGCTGTCCGCCGACGGCGCCGAGCCAACCTACGTGAACATCGCACCGAAAGCAGGGTATCAACTGGTCAGCGGTACGGCCGTTGTCAGGAACGGCAAGCTTACGTTCGGGTTCTATGCGGACTCCCCGGGCCGTACATCGCTGCAGATTGATGATGTAACGGTTGTAAAGCAGTAATACTTCACCGATTGATTGCAAAGCAGCCTGTCTCCGATTCGGGGGCAGGCTGCTTCTTTTCACTCTAATAATTGTGTCGCAATATAAAGGGTTTTGTCGATGGATGGCGAATTAGTAAAACCATATAGAACCAATGGAGGGTGCATCTGAACATGGAGAAATCTACAATTATCGGCTTGGTACTGGCTGTGATCGCCGTTGGCGTCGGCATGATACTGAAAGGAGCCAGTCTTGCGTCACTAGTCAATCCGGCCGCAATCCTGATTATTTTCGTCGGTACCGCAGCTTCGCTCTTCATCGGCTTCACGCTGGAAGAAATCAAAAAAATCCCGAAGCTGTTCAAAATCGTCTTTACCGAGCAGAAGCTGCGCAGCAAGATGGATCTCATTAACTGGTTTGCCGACATGATCTCGATCACGCGCCGCGAAGGGCTTCTGTCGCTCGAAGCGAAGCTGGACGAAATTCAAGATCCGTTCCTGAAGGGCGGCCTGCGTCTCATTATCGACGGCAACGATCATGAGTTTGTGCGCGACGTTCTGCTCGAGGACGTGTCGGCTATGGAGGAACGGCATCGCACGGGCGCTCTTATTTTTACGCAAGCCGGTACATACGCACCGACACTCGGGGTACTTGGCGCCGTAGTCGGTTTGATCGCCGCCCTGAGCAATTTGAGCGAGGTCGAGAAGCTCGGACATTTGATTTCGGCCGCGTTCGTCGCAACGCTGCTCGGTATTTTCTCCGGCTACGTGCTGTGGCACCCGATTGCCAATAAGCTGAAAGTGAAGTCCAAGAAAGAAGTCGAGCTGAAGCTTATGATGATTGAAGGCCTCCTCTCGATCCAAGCGGGCGTATCCGCAATAGCTGTTCGCCAGAAGCTGCTCGTATTCGTCCCGAACGCCGAGCGCGGTGAAGAAGAAACCGCTCCTGGCGCGCAGAAGGAGGCTGCGGAGCTTGGCTAAACATAAGAAGGAACATCATGAAGAGCACGTTGACGAGTCGTGGCTCATCCCTTATGCCGATCTTCTAACGCTCCTTCTTGCGC
The DNA here is from genome assembly GCF_042432825.1 of Paenibacillus chartarius. Classification (NCBI taxonomy): domain Bacteria; kingdom Bacillati; phylum Bacillota; class Bacilli; order Caryophanales; family Paenibacillaceae; genus Paenibacillus; species Paenibacillus chartarius. The sequence continues at coordinate 16,026 of NZ_JBHLWN010000124.1, forward strand.
TGTTCATTATTTTGTTCGCATCCAGCCAAGTGGATTCGAAGAAATACGATTCGCTGATGCAGGCGCTGAATTCTGCCTTCACCGGCGGCTTGTCGCAGTTCGAAGTATCGAACGTCGTTCCCCTTGATGTGAATCCGAATACCGAGAAGCAGAAGAGCAGCGAGAAAGAAGATTCGACATCGCAGGGCAAGCCGTCCGTCTCGCAATTGCAAGAACAGCTGAAGAAAGAAGAGAAGGATCTCGAGGAGCTGCAGCAGAAGCTCAACCAGTACATCGCCGACAACCAGCTGTCCGCTCAGCTGGAGACGAAGCTAACGAACGACCGGCTCATGATCACGATACGTGACCGCGCCCTGTTCGATTCCGGATCGGCTGCACTCAAAGCGGAGTCGCAGCAGCTCGCCGCGACGATCGCCGGTATGCTGGCCCAATACCCGGGCTACGAAATCGAGGTTGCCGGGCATACGGACAATATTCCGATCCATAATGCCGAGTTTGAATCCAATTGGGATTTGAGTGCAAAGCGCGCCCTTAACTTTATGAAAATTTTGCTGGGCACGAGCGCCCTCGATCCGTCGCTGTTCTCCTCCATCGGTTACGGCGAGTACCGGCCTGTGGCCGGCAATGAGAATGCCGACGGCCGTTCCAAAAACCGGCGCGTTGAAGTCAGCATCATCCGCAATGTCAAAATTGCCGACGTCGCGGAAAAATCGCAGTAAACCGCTAAAGAGGCAGCCATTCGCATCATTGCGACGGCTGCCTCTTCTTCTCTTCCTGCTAGTTGGTATCCCCCATATACACTTCGCCTGTATGCCTGGCGAGGAGCAACGGAACAAGTGCCGCGGGATACACCTCCACCTCAGGGAGGCGGTCCAGCTTGAGCCACTCGACGCCGATTTGATGATTGTCGGGGTTATGCCCCCGAAACGTTGCGGCCGCTTCGCCATCCTCATCTTCAAGCATGCAGCTGAAGTAAAACTCCACTTGATGAATATGCGAATCGTGTGCGGCAAACTGGTGGTTCGCACCGATATATTCACGAACGTGCAGCAGCTCTCCGACACGGACACTGCGGCCGATTTCCTCCAAGCATTCCCGCCGCACCGCATCCTTCAGCTCTTCGCCGAATTCTTGACCTCCGCCGGGAAACAAGTAAAACGAATGCCCATCATCGATCCGGTTCACGGTCAACAGCACGCAGCCATCCTTCACGATAACCGCTTTAGCGGAATTTCGGATATTCGTCACGCCGGTCCCTCCCCATTTATCCTGCAGCTTACCCGCGGAAAAACAATGCGCCCGCCGCCAGCGCTCCGACGACACCCCACACCGCATTGATCTGCAAATACTGTACGGCGATAAAATAAACGGCTGCGATCAGGAACGGCAGAAAGCCGAACTTGCCAAGCTCGGGTGCGGACTGAAACGCATATTTGGCAAAATCGTACGCCAGCATGGCCAGCATAACGAAGATGACGGGCTGTATGCCCTTTATCATGCCGCGGACGATCGGATTGCCGCTCAGCTTGTTCATGACGCCGACGAGGGCGATCATCGCCACTGCGGTAGGCATGACCACCGCGATCAACGCCGCTGCTGCGCCGGGCCATCCTGCGACCTTAAAGCCGATATAAGCGGCCAGCTTCGTCGCAATCGGCCCCGGCAGCGCGTTGCCCATTGCCAGCGCCTTGCCAAATTCCTCGGTTGTCATCCAGCCGAATTGATTGACGACTTCGTTCTCGTAAATCGGAATAATGGACGGGCCTCCCCCGAAGCCTAGCATTGTCGCCCGGAAGAAGGCCAGAAATAAATGCCATATTTGCTGCAGCATACTCGCTCTGCCTCCCTAAGTTAAATCCGTTTCAATACGCGAGCGATCGCCGCATCCGCTTGCTTCAGTACGCGGGATTTATCGATGGTCGTCAGCTGTTTGCCCTTCATCACAACGTTGCCGTCGATCCATACCGTATCGACGTCTCCTCGCGTTGCCGCGTAGACGACACGGGAGAACGGATCCGCTTCATAAGACGGGTATGTATGAAAATCGTTCAAATCCAGCAGCTGCAAATCCGCTTTCTTGCCGACTTCAATGCTGCCGATCTCTCGTTCCAGTCCGAGCACCTCGGCCCCGCCCATCGTCGCCATCCGCAGCACCGTTCGTGCGTCCATGACGGTCGGTCCGTGCTGCACCTTCTGGATATACGCCGTCAGCCGCATCTCCTGAAACATGTCCAGATTATTATTGCATGGCGCTCCGTCGGCACCGATGCCCATCTTGATATGACGCCCCAGTAGATCGGGCGTTTCGGCGACGCCGGAAGCCAGCTTCAGATTCGAGCCCGGACAGTGCGTCACCTTCACGCCGCGGTCCCGAATGATCCTCTTCTCTTCTTCGTTCAGCCATATCGAATGAGCCAGTACGAGTCTCGGTCCGGCCAAACCGATATGATCGAGGTAGACGACGTTGCGCATGCCGCGCTCGCGTTCGACGAGCTCGATCTCGCCTTGATTTTCCGAAGCGTGCGTATGGACGAGAACGTCGTACTTCGCCGATAAATCACGTACGCCGATCAGCAGCTCTTCCGTACAGGAAACGACAAACCGCGGACAGAAGGCGTACCCGATCCGGCCGTTCTCTTTGCCGTGCCACGCTTCAAGCAGGTCGACGCTCATTTGCAGCGACCGTTCGGTTTGCTCCTGCAGCGGAAGCGGCACATCGGCACCGTGGTCCATCATGACTTTGCCGGCGATAGCACGCAGTCCGCTCTCCCGTATCGCTTCAAACGCGTACTCCGTATGATGCACGGTTTCCATATCGAGAATCGTCGTCGTCCCGCTGCGGATCAGCTCCCCGATGCCGAGCAGCGCCGACACATAGACGGAATCCTCGTCATGAGCCGCTTCCAGCGGCCATATCCGTTTGCGCAGCCAGTCCAGCAGCTCGAGATCGTCGGCCCGGCCGCGAAACAGCGTTTGGCATAAGTGGATGTGCGTCTGAACGAACCCGGGCAGCAGCACATAGCCGCGTGCTTGTACGACGCAGTCCGCCTCGGCTTCATCGATTCCGGGATCGCCCTGCTCGATCTTGACGATGCGGTCGTTCTCCAGCAACACGTCTCCTACGAACACGTCAAGCGCCGCATTCATGGTCATTACCGTCGCCTGCCGAATTAATGTTTTCACCAGCGTCTCCCTTTCCCTTCAATAGCCTTCCAAGCGGCTCCCTACGATTGTTTCCTTGTGCTATACTTACTAGTACTGGAGGTGTAACGCAATGAATGTAATTAAACAAAAAGACCGTGCCGAGCTGGAGCGCCGGCTGCCCGCCATGCCGTGGTACGTCGACCGTTTCATCCAATATAAGCTGCCGGACCTCTCGCCTTCCTCGCTGCTTGAATACATACGCGATTACGAAACGTTCTTCGGCTGGCTGCTGGCGGAAGGCTTGGCCGAAGGCCCGGCCATTCGGGATATCCCGATCACGGCGCTGGAGCTGCTGCGGACGGACGACATCGACCGGTTCCGGATGCACCTGGCCACCCGCAAAGAACAAGCCAACACGCGAACGACGATCACCCGCAAGCTCTCGTCCATGCGCTCACTGTTTCATTACTTAAGCCAGATCGCCGAAGACGAGAATTATTATCCGCTGCTCAAACGCAACGTGATGGCCAAGATCGAAATCAAGCGCTCGCAGAAACCGAAAGATACCGCTGCCAAGCTCGAAGGCAAGCTGCTGCAGGAGCAGGAAATTTTCGAATTCATCGATTATATTAAATCCGTCTATCCGCATGAGGTCGCCACGAACAAGCAAGCGCTGTATGCGTATGAGATGAACTGGCAGCGCGACGTCTGTCTGGTCAGTCTCATTCTGAATTCCGGCCTGCGCGTGTCCGAGGTCGTCAACATGAATATCGACGATATCGACCTGAAGAAGAAGCTGCTCTATGTACATCGCAAAGGAAAAGACGATACGTTCAAGACGCCGGTTTATTTTCGCCAGGACGCCTTGGAGCATCTCGAAGCTTACCTGGAGCGCCGCCAGCCGCAGTACAAGCCGTCCAAACGGGAGAAGGCGCTGTTCCTGGCGATTGCCAACGGCAAGAAGGAAGGCGAACGAATGACGAAGCGGGCGATCCAAGAGATGGTCGTAAAATACGCCAAGCGCTTCGGCAAGCCGTACTTGTCCGTTCACAAGCTGCGCCACTCGTTCGCGACCGATTATTATTTACGCAATGACTTGTATAAAACGCAAGAGCAGCTCGGGCACGCCTCGCCGGAAACGACGCAAATTTACGCGCACTTGACGGACAAGACGATGGCCGAGGCAATCGACAACTAAACGTCGAGCTATACTTTCAAATCGTCTTCCAGCGCAAGCTCGAAATCTTCGATATCGAACAGCAGCACGCCTACGCCCGCTTCGTAACACTTGTCCAGAAAATCAAGCTGATCCGTCAGCAGAGCGACATTCTCCTGCATGGCCGTCAGCAGCAGCTCCGTCTCCACCGGATCGAACGCTTCGCCGAAATAAGCGTTATCAACGGCGTTAACGACCGTAAGCGTCACATGCTCGTTAATCGGAAACGGCGGACTCTTCTTCCATGGAAGCGTGAGCGAGCGCTCCAGCTTCTTCTTGTTGAACGAATCCTCGAAGAAGGCGATGAGCTCGGCGATCTTTTTCTTGACGTGTTCGTCCTCGCGCGGGTCGGGCATGACGGCCTCGCCGCTGTCCCGCATATCGTACAGCTCCATAACCGTTGAATAAGGAATTAAATACTCCACGGGCTTGCCCGGAACGAGCAATTGCCCGTAAGTTGTTAATAAAACGGCTTCTATAACAATGCGGCGGGTCATCGAATGTTGCGCCCCCCGTCTGTACAGCCCGATATCCTATGATGTGCGCACATTGGCGTTACTCCCCTTTCTGTTGCTATTATAGTATAGTCGTGAACAAAAATCATGTACGACCGCCCTATCGAGAAAGGAAGATTTCTATGTCGTCGTTCGTCCTAATTCTGCTTGGCGTGCTGGTCAGCGGATCGCTGTTCAGCATCGGCTTTATGCAAATCGTTCGCAAGCGCCCGGTGCTTGGCATCGTCTTGTCCGTCGCAGCCTTGCTGCTGTTCATTTCGATGTTCGTTTTCATTAAAGAACCGGCCCCGATTCAATCGGTCAGCTAATTCGTATCGTTGAGGTGATGCCTCCATGACATCTGAAGTCGATTTGACCGCTTTTCGTTTCCGCAGCAGCGCGAAGGTGCGCTTCTGCGAAACGGACGCTAACGGCCATATGAGCCACGTAACGACCGTCATCTTCATGGAGCAGGCACGTACCGAGTATTCCAGCGGACTCGGCTTGTTCGGACGGGAGCGCAGCGCTGACGATGGCAAAACGTTCGTTCTGGCCGCCCAGTCGGTCAATTATCGCTCACAGGCTTACTTCGCCGACGAAATCGACATCTTCGTACGCGTATCGCGCATCGGAACGTCCTCCCTGGACATGGAATATGTGCTGATCAACCGGGATAGCGGCGCTGTCGTCAGCACAGGCTCAAGTACAATGGTTTATTTCGACAGCACACTCCAGAAGAGTACCCCTCTTCCCGCCGACCTGTCGGAGCGGATCGAACGCTTTGAAGCGTCATTCGGCAGCTAATGAAGCTTGCTTTCAAAAGTTCGTATTATTCCTGTTATACCCATCGCCAACTCGCCCCTTTCCTGCTATAATAATTCAGCTGTTGTCGAATTTTGGCTGAAGGGAAAGGGGAAGCATGGCAGTGATCGTTGTCGGTGGGATGATTGGACTGGGCAAGACGTCGGTAGCCACGCTGATCGGCGACAAGCTGAACAGCGAAGTTTTCTTTGAAAGCGTAGAGGAAAATCCGATATTGCCTTTATTTTATACGGCTTCGGAAGAAGAAATTGAGCGCAAGCGCTACCCGTTCCTTCTCCAGCTATACTTTTTGGATACACGGTTTCGCGCGATCAAGCAGGCGCTCGGCAATCGGCACAACGTTCTCGACCGGAGCATCTATGAGGATTGGTATTTTGCGAAGGTGAACCGGGATCTCGGCAGAATCAGCGACCTGGAGTTTTCCATCTACGAAAATTTGGCCGCCAATATGATGGCAGAGCTGGCCGAGCTTCCGAAGAAAGCCCCCGACCTTATGGTATATCTGAAAGGCTCGTTCGAAACCGTCCTTCACCGTATCGGCCTGCGCGGACGCAGCTTCGAGCAGGACCCGGCGCTAGTGGAATATTACCGTACATTGTGGTCGGGCTATGACGATTGGGTTATGAATTATTACGACGCATCCGAAGTTTTAGTTGTCGATATGGACAAGACCGACGTCGTCGGCAGACCGGAAGATGCGGAACGCCTCGTTGCCGACGTGCTGGCGAAGCTGTCGGAGATCGCTTCTGCCGATTCCTGAGCAAGCATACATAGAAGCCCCGGAACGATCAAGTTCCGGGGCTTCTTGCTGTACTGCCGGCGTTACATCAATACGGTAGGCTGTGCCTGAGCGGCGCGGGAAACGATCTGAAATTGCTGCAGCGTCTGCGCGATCTGCTGCTCCAGTTGTTGAAGCTCGCGAAGCTGACCCTGCGCCTGCACCTGGACTTGATTTTGTGCATAGTGCAGCCGCGTCATGACCTGCTGGAGCATTTGCTCCGTCATCATGAGCTGCTGCGAGAAATTGCTGACACCCGCTTGCGTAAGCGTCATCTGGATTTGTGGATCGGTCTGCTGAAGCTGAGAACCGGTTCCGCTTCGGTTGAATGCACTGCTGTTGTTCATCGGATTCATCACGCTGGGTTCGCCCTCCTTCATCGGCAATCCCTAGTACGATGCGCGGCTGCCGGCAGTTTTATACCTTAGCGTCCAATGCTTTGCGCAGCTGCCGGAATATATCCGCCATCTCCTCCAGCTTCATCCGCACAAGGCCGCTGGAAGAAGGCGCGACGAACTCCTTGACTCCCGGAACGACAGGCTCCGTCTGAAAGCCCCACCCTACGTTTCGCCGTCCGCTATACTGCTCGTAAACCCCTTTGCCGACAAAGCATACGATATAAGGCCGGTACGCTTCGATTTTCTCCCGAAGCGTTTGCCGGCCTTGTTCATATTCTTCCTTCGTAATCTCATCTGCGGTCTTTGTCGGACGCGAGACGATATTCGTAAAGCCGTACCCAAGCTCGAGCAGATCGCCATCCTCGCTAGGCGTATACAGCCGATCCGTCAAACCGGATGCATATAAAAGTCGGTAAAACCGATTGCTCGGGTTCGCATAATGGTGGCCGGTTTCACCGGATCGAAGACTCGGATTGTAGCCGACGAACAAAATCGACAGTCCGCTGCGGATATGGTCCGGAATCGAGCTTAACATATCGTTATCCGCCCTCCGTTCTTCTGTTATTCCGTCTGCAGCCCATGCATTCCCGCATAACGGGAAATAACGGCCAAGAGGTCCGGCAAAACCGGCATGATGAACTGCGCACGGCCTAACGTGAATATGCCGCTTCGGTTATGGACGATCGCTTCTTTGACGAAGAAACGGTAGTGCTGCGGGCCGATCGCCACCGTCATGATTTCATTGCTTGCCGCGTTGCGGCTTGTAAACGTCATCGTCTGAGTTCCCTTTACTTCGAACGGAACGATGCCGGTAATGTCCGCCAGACGGACGTGATAGTTAACGTGGGGCTTCTGCAGAACGAATTCCATTGTCGAGACGGTCAAGCCGAACTCATGCTTCTTATGCGACATCTTCAGCTCGCCCTCAAGCGATTTAATCCGAATGAAGTTTTCGTTCATGGTGCGCCCCCCGTCTCCCGTCTCGATCTACGTTCATTCGTCTGCCGGTTCGTTCCTGCCTATCGCAAGAAAAATAATAATCAAGATAAATGCAATTAATGCCAGCATCGGAATGGTCACGAAGCCGTCCAAATAATCTTCGTTGCAGGGTACGCCAATCGTGCAGGGCGCAAGCTCGGCCAGCGCCGGTATTTTTTGCTCGAGCGTATGCCACAGAGAGATGAGTCCGCCAATAATCGCAAGGGGCATCGCATACGATACAATGCTTCGTTCGCCTCGGTATGCGGCAATCCCGAGCAGGAGCGACAGCGGGTACATGCAAATGCGCTGCAGCCAGCACAGCTTGCAGGGCTCAAACCGGAGTATTTCGCTGAAATACAAGCTTCCCAGCATTGCGACAACGGCGACGATCCAGGCAAAATACAGCCCGAAGCGGCGTGTGACGTCAAGCACATAGCTCACGGCTTACTTCGCTCCCTTTTGCTGCTCGATCAGCTGCTTCAAGGCGTTGTAATCGGAGAATTTATCGAATTTAACGCCATTTACGAACAAGGTCGGCGTGCTGTTGACGCCATTCGATACCCCGCTGTTATACTGCTTCTGAACCTCAGACTTATACGTTTCGCCGTCAATATCTTTCTTGAGCTGCTCCAGATTAATGCCGAGATTCGCCTTGGACGCGAGCTCGACAAGGTATTCGCTGGTTGCCCAAGCGGTCCGCTCGTCCCTCTGGTTGTCATAAATCGATTTGTAGAACGGCCAGAACGCTTCGCTGTTCTGACGGTAGACGGCTTGAGCGGCATAAGCGGCGGTGAAAGAGTCCTTGCCGATGAACGGGAAATTCGCGAAATACAGGGCGACTTCCCCTTTGTCGATGTAGTCGGCTTTTAACTTCGGATAAATTTGCTGGGTAAAATATTGACAGGACGGGCACTTGAAATCCCCGTATTCGATAATTTTTACCGGAGCGTCCGAGTTTCCTGTGACCGGCAAGCCTTCCGTCGAAATGTTAGCGGCTTGTCCGCCACCGTTCTGTCCCGGCGCCAGCCAGATCAGCCCGACTATGACCGCCACGACGGCTATGGTGATCCAGATTAGCCGCTGCATAGACTTTCGCTGCTTTTGCTCCTCGATTTTCTTTCGCTCACTGTAGCTGAGCTTCGGCTTCCCCTGCTTCTTCGACACGGTTAATCTCCTCTCCTTATCCGTTCCGGGCGGCAATTGCTTTGCGGAGCCCCAGAATCGCTCCCTGATGAAGGCCTTCATGATACAAGCTGTGCGTCAGCACTTCGCCGATAGTCGTCATTTCCCTGCCTAGCCGGACGAACGGCTTCAAGGCCGGATCGTCCAGACGCGGTCCGAGCTTATCGCATATGTAAGCGGTCTGTATCTGTAATCTATGTTTTAATTCCTGCAGCGTCGGGGTAGTCTCCGTCCAATCGGACGGTTTCGTCTTGTTGCCGAACCATCGAAGGTATTCCGGGGGCAGCTGCGGCTCCATACCGGCAAAGTGAGTCGCAAGCTGCTCCTGCGTAATCAAGATATGCCCCAAATTCCAGCGAATATTGTTCGGGAAACCGGCAGGCTGCCGGTCCGCCAGCTCTTCATCCAGATGATCGAAGGCTGTAAGCGTTATCGCACGGACCAGCTCGACCTGCCGCAGAAGCTGCTCGCTATTCATCCGGTTACCATCCCGCAAATAAACATAACGGTGCTGACGGCAAACATGATTCCCCACTTCTTGCGCAGCTGCTCCCTGCCGCGGTGCAGGCGGCTCTTCACGGTCGTTACCGGCATCCCCAGCAAATCGCTGATTTCTTGCAAGGACAGCTCATGCAAATAGTACAGCGTTACGACCTGTTTGTACTTATCGGACAGCTTATCGATGACTCGGCGCATTTGCTCCTGCATTTCGCTGAGAATCAGCTTGCTTTCCGGCGATTCGTCCGTGCTGGGAAGCTTCTCGTAGAACGGCTTCTCGAGATCGTCATTCAGCCCTGCGTCAAGCGAATGGTCAACCTTCTTCTTGCGCAGCAGGTCGATGCACAAGTTTTTGCCGATGCGGTAAATCCACGTCGAAAACTTCTGATTCTCGTCGTAATGATTCAAATTCATGTACACCCTCATGAACGTTTCCTGCACCACATCTTCGGAATCGTGACGGTCGTGCAGCATGCGGTATGCAAGCCGGTGAATCTTATCTTTGTAGAGCTCGACAAGCTCTCGAAACGCCGCTCTGTCGCCTGTCCGGGACAGCTGAACCAATTGAACCTCGGCTACGTTCATCGCAATTCCCCCCCGCTATCTGCTTACTTCCTGTAACCCATATGATAACATGTTTGCGTTTAGTTTGCGACTTCCAAGCCTCTTCCTTCGTATATACTGCATGTGTATTGGAGTGACTAGAATGGGAGGCTCGCCAAATGGCAACCAGTCGAAAACCTGGAGGACCCAAGTGGGCATGGACCGCTGTTCTCCTCTTTATCGTAACAAAACTGAAGAGCATAGCCGGGCTGCTGAAATTCAGTAAAGTCGGAGGTACTTTGCTCACGATGCTTGTATCCGTCGGGGCGTATGCCATCGCGTATCCGCTGCCGTTCGCGATCGGCTTCGTCGTACTCATCCTCATCCACGAGCTAGGCCACAGCATTGCAGCCAAGCAAAAAGGACTTCCGGTATCGGCCCCGATCTTCATTCCGTTCATCGGGGCCTTGATCGCGATGAAACGTCATCCGCGCGACGCGGCTACGGAAGCGTATATCGCATTTGGGGGACCGCTGCTGGGTACGATTGGAGCCGTACTATTCCTGGCGGCCGGAGTTATGCTCGATAACCGATTGCTGATATCTTTGGCGAACGTTGGATTTATGCTCAATCTCATTAACCTCCTGCCGATCCATCCTCTGGACGGCGGACGCATTTCGACGGCGGTAACGAGATGGCTGTGGCTGGTCGGACTTATTGCCGGATTAGTCGTCATCATCGATCTGTTCAGTCCGAGCAGGCCGGGAAGCTGGATATTCGTGCTGCTTTGGGTGATGTTCGCATGGGACCTGTACCAGAAATTCGTCCGCAAACGGCTAAAGCCGGATCAACAATTGATCCAGCTGAACACGGTTATGGTGCCGTATGCTTCGTTGTATGAACAAGGCCTGCCTTTCCCCGGCCAGCATCACCGCAGGGAACTGTCGTTCACAACATGGTCGGATCTATCGACCGGGGAGCAAACGGTCCGTTATACATGGGAAGGTTATATCGACCATGCGGAACGGATTATGCCGAACCAAGCGGTCATTCACAAAGTAGAGGCGGTTGGCTGTAACCGGCATGACGACACTCAGGAGCTTTCCATCACTTCAAAAATGGAATTCTCGCCGCATGTGAACGACCGTTACTATGAAGTTCCCGTCCGCACCCGCTGGATGTTCGGCATTGCATACGGCGTGTTGGCGGCGGCGTTAGGGACCTTGATTTACGCTGCGAATCATCTGCTCTGAGCTTTGAAGCACGTATCGACGTGATCGTCGACCATGCCCGTCGCCTGCATGAAGGCGTAGCAGATCGTCGACCCGACGAACTTGAAGCCGCGCTTCTTCAGCTCCTTGCTCATGCGGTCCGATTCCGGAGTCTTCGCGGGCACAGCCTGTAAAGTGGGCCGCGGGCAGTGCTGCTGTTCCCCGCCGACGAAGCCCCACAAATAATCGCTGAAAGAACCAAGCTCGTCCTTCAACTGCATATACGCTTTCGCATTCGTAACGACCGCATGCACCTTCAGCCTGTTGCGGACGATGCCCTCGTCCTGCAGCAGGCTTTCTATTTTGGCATCGTCGTATTGCGCGATGAGCGCCGGGTCGAAGTTATCGAAAGCTCGGCGGTAATTATCGCGCTTACGCAAAATCGTATACCAGCTAAGACCGGCTTGCGCTCCCTCGAGGTTGAGCATCTCGAACAGCTTCAGGTCGTCCCGCACCGGCACGCCCCATTCTTCATCGTGGTATTTGATGTACAGCGGGTCGTCATTCACCCAGCCGCAGCGAGAAAGTCCGGTTGTCATCCGAAGATCAGCCCTCTCTCGCGTTCGTCCAGAGCCCTTCCGGGTATGTCGACGACGACTCGCCCTTCCCGGACACCGAGGATACGAGTAGCATACCGCTCCGCCAAATCGAGGCGATGCAGCGTAGCGACGATCGTAATTTGCTCTCTCTTCCCGATGGCCTTCAGGTCGCGCATCACGCTCTCCGCTGATGTCGGATCCAGCCCCGATACCGGCTCGTCGGCGAAAATCATCGTCGCGCCCTGGACGAGCGCCTTGGCGACGGCAATGCGCTGCCGTTCTCCGCCGCTTAGCTGGCCGGCTTTCTGATGTGCCTTGTCGAGCAGTCCGACTCGTTCCAAATAGTCCATCGCTTCCATATGCTCGTTCTTGGACACAAGTCCGGCGACAGCGCGTATCGGAGAATGAAACAGGAGACTTCGCGCTACATTTTTCAATGCGGTTGCATGTAAATCGAGCGTCGGCTTCTCTTCAATGAACACCCAACGTCTGCGCACTCCCCATTTGCCGATCGAGCCAAGCTTGCCTGCATCCTTGCCGTTCACAATGAGCTGGCCGCTGTCCCACTCGTCCTGCAGCGACAAGCAGCGCAGCAGCGTCGTCTTTCCGCTTCCGCTACCGCCGACGATCGCGACGAACTCGCCGTCGTCGATCTGCAGGCTTACTTTCGAGAGAACTTCCTTAGGGTCAGGCTTGTACGTCTTCGTAATGTTGCGGGCAATGATCACGTGTCTCTTCCTCCCCGATAGGCAAAAAACACAAACACCACGAGAGATGTTTGTGTTTGGATGGCGGTGTCTATGTAAGGTGTATTCTACCACATATTTTGCCGGTTCGCTATCCATCCTAAGAGAGTCTTACCAGTCCAACATGTTTCGGAGGGATCCCCATGACAACGAGCCGCAACCACCAGGAAGCTCACGGCATCGGCCAAATTGAGGAGGCGCTGTCCCAGCAAGCGGACGCCGTACAGCAGCTCCAGGGCGGAGAGAGCGAAATTGACCGAGAAGTAGCCAAAGCCGCGAACGAATCGGATTCGTCGCTCGACGAAATCATCGAATCGTAAGCATTACAACGCAGCAGAAGCCTCCCTGTTCCGGCTACCCGGTTTGGGAGGCTTCTTCGTGTTACGAATTCAGACGGTAAAATCGACTGGCATTGTCATACAGACGCTGCGCCGTCTCCTCCACGCTCAGCCCTTTGAGGCCGGCGATGACAGCGATCGATTCCCGCATCATGTGCGGGCGGGTCGGCTTTCCTTGAAACGGCCCCTCGAACGGCCAAGGTCCGTCGGTTTCCGTCATGATGAGCTCCAGCGGGTACAGCCGGACGAGCTCGCGAATCTCTTCTTCATACAGCACGTCAGGTGTTACCGAGATCATATAGCCGCGCTGCGCCATCAGCCGAACCGTCTCCATAGAGCCTTTGAACCAGTGAAAATGGGCCCGGACTCGCGGATAATTAGCGAGCAAACGGCAGGCGATATCCGCATCCTCATATACAGCGTGCAGCACAATCGGCTTATCGAGCTCGTCCGCAAGCGCAACGAAGCGCTGGAGCATCGCGATATACGGCTCCTGATCGAACGGCTCGCCGCGGTCGGCAGCTTCTTGCCTGCTATAGTAAGGCAGCCCCACTTCACCGATTGCGACTGCCTCGTCTGCGTGTCGGCGAATCCATACGAGCAGCTCTTGCAGCTCTTTCTCCTGAAGAGGCGTCTGCTCGGGATGATACCCGTAAGCGGGACGGATGAATTGGGGATTGCTGGCAGCCAGCCGTTTGTTCACCAGGCATGAGGCCATGTGCATGGAAACTGCAATCACGTTGGTGACTTCCTTATGTTCGAAACATTCCTGCAGCAGCTCTTCCCGCTGATGCGGATCATATATATCCAAATGAATGTGGGTGTCAATCATGAGAAGCCGTTCCGCCACCACGTTCAACCTCCTCCCGCCTGATTTCTCATCGCCTGATACAGCTGCAGCTTCAGCCGGGCGAATGCAGGATCGGCCAGCAGCTCTTCGCGGCGAGGCCTTTCCCATGGAACCTCCATCTCGGCAATGACTCGCGTCGGCTTGGCCGACAGCACATAAATGCGGTCCGCCAGCAGCAGCGCTTCCTCTATACTGTGCGTGACAAGCAGCACCGAACGTCCGCTCTCCTGCCACAGGTCGCCAAGCCAAAGCTGCATCTCCAGCCGCGTCATCGCATCCAGCGCACCGAACGGCTCGTCAAGTCCCAGCAGCAGCTGCGGCCCTAGCAGTGCTCTCACGAACGAGACACGCTGCTGCATGCCGCCGGACAGCTCATCGGGGTAGGCGTGCTCATACCCTGCGAGCCCCGCGCGCTGCAGCCATTCGCGAGCTTGCCGTTCCGCCGTCTGCCGTTCGGACCCGGCGATTTCCGCCGCGAGCAGCGAGTTTTCAAGTACGGTTCTCCATGGCAGGAGCGCAGGCTGCTGAGGCATATAGCCGATATGTCCCGGCTTGCCCGTAATGTCTGCGCCATTGAGCCGTATCGAACCTCGAACCGGACGAAGCAGCCCGCCCGCAAGCCGGAACAGCGTCGTCTTTCCGCTGCCCGAAGGACCGAGCACGGCAACGAACTCGCCTTGTCCAACGTGCAGCGAAACGCCGTCCAGCACTTTAACTTCGCGATCTGTGCCGCGAGAAGCAGGGAAGCTCACATGTACGTCCGATATGTCCAGCAGCATTACGGCATCTCCCCCTTCAACCCGCGCCGTCGATGCCGAAGGAGCACCCTCTCCAGCAAAGCGATGATCCCGAACAAAGCGAAACTAAGAACGATAATGATTATTAATGCCGCAAATACTCGCGATGTCGCAAACTGATTGCGGGAAAACTGGATGAAATACCCGAGCCCTTTATCCCCGCCGAGCCATTCCGCGATAACGGCTCCCATCACGCTGTAGGTCGCTGCGATCTTCAGCCCTGAGAACAGCGACGGCAGCGCGTGCGGCAGCTCCAGCTTGCGGAACAGCTGCCCTTTCGTCGCTCCCAGCATGCGCAAATAATCGAGCATCGTCCGGTCCGTCTGCGTCAGCCCATCCGTGAGGGCGACGACGACCGGAAAAAAGCAGACTAGGGCGATGACAATAATTTTCGGCGTCAGCCCGAAGCCGAACCAAATCATAAGCAGCGGTCCGAGCGCGGCAGGGTGGATGTTCTGCGAAATGACGAGCAGCGGATACATGCCCGTCTTCACCCGGCGGCTCATATGCATCGCGACCGCCAAGGCAACACCGGCGGCAACGCCTGCCGCAAAGCCGATCAGCGTAATGCGCAGCGTCGCTAACGTATGCAGCCAGACGCGCGGCCAAACGGCAATAGCGTCCGAGGCGATTCGTGTCGGAGACGGGAGCACGAACGGCTCGACGCCGCTGATCCGGACGCCGCCTTCCCATACAAGCAGCAAAACGAGGACAACCGCCACCGGCGGCCATCCTCGTTCCCACCAGGTCGACCCGGTGTTCATCGGTATTTCTCAATCAACCGGTCGATCGAAGCGCCGGTCGGATTGTAGTAAATTTTCATCTGGGAGATCACGTTCGGACAGCCCATCTCGATCATCGCCGCGTTCATCCGCTTCACAACGTCGAGCAGGACGTCGAGCTCCCCTTCCATCGTCGTCTCCAGAGGACCGACCAGATACTTTACGCCCGCTTCCTCAATGACGTCGATCGCACGGTCCACGTACGGAATCACATCGGCGCCACCCGGCGTCTTCGGTATAATTTGAATGCTTACGAGTGCGTTGGCCATCTCCTACACCTTCCCGAATCCGACTTGATTACTTGGCTGCCGCAGGCAGGAATTCGTTCGTGAACGCTTTGTCGGCGTCCAGCTTCTTCTCCAGCAGCTTGTGCTCGAGCATCCAAGCGGCGTAATTTTCCCAAACCGATTTCTTCTGCTCGCCCCAGCGCGGTGCGTCGTCCTGATAGCGGGTGCTGAGCCACTTTTGGCTCGCTTTTACCAGCTTCGGATCGAGATCCGGGACGGCCTTCACCAGCAGATCCGCCGCTTCGTCCGGCTTCTCGATGGCATATTGATAGCCCTTGGCCGTAGCGCGCATGAACGCCTTCACAAGCTCCGGATCGCTCTTGATTTGATTCTCGTTCGTAACGAGAACCGGGGTATAGTAATCGAGCTTGTCGGAATACTTGGTGAGGTACAGCATGTTCATCGGCTCGCCGCGCAGCTCGGCGTCAATTCCCGTCCACGCATAATAAATCCAGGCAAAATCGACGTCCTTCTTCACTGCCGTGAAATAATCGGCCTCGCCGATATTTACGATCTTCACTTTCGACGGATCGGCCTTCTCTGTCTGCATCAGCGACTCGATCATCGCATTTTCGACAGGGGAGCCCCAGCCTCCGTACGTTTTGCCCTCGAAATCTTTCGGCGACGTAATGTTCTTGGCCGCCGGCGATGCAAAGCCCGACGTATTGTGCTGAATCACGGCGGCGATCGAAACGAGGGGCACATTCTGAATGCGCGCCTGTGTGACCGCCTCCTGATAAGAGACCCCGAATTGCGCATCGCCGGTTGCCACCATCGTGTCGGCGCCCGCCTGGCCAGGCTGCACGATTTCTACGTTGAGCCCTTCCTGCTCATAATAGCCGAGGTCCTTTGCCGCATACAAGCCCGTATGGTTCGTATTCGGCGTCCAGTCGAGCACGACTTTGACATTCGTTGTTTTCTTCCCTGCAGGCGCCTGGGCTTGAGATCCCGCCTGCGGCTGCGCACCGCTCTGCGCTTGACCGGCTCCGCCGTTGCCGCAGCCTGCCGCCAGCATGGCGACTGCGCCAAGCACCATAACGCTCTTGATTCCCCACATCTTCATCTGTTTCTCTCCTCCATTGAAAATAGCTCCGACCTGCACGCGCAAAAAATAAAAACCGCACGGAATAAGATTCCGCACGGTTGAACAGCCGTTCGCTTATTCTCTACGCTGGCATTACCCAGATCAGATCCGGTCAGTGACATTCGGCCACAATCTCAGCCCGACTTCATCGAGCCCCCGTTTGCTATTTATTTATCAATAGGAATATTACAACAGTCAACTTTCATTTGCAAACATTTTTTCATTTACGATTTCAGAAGCTGTTGCCGGTCAGTCACAAGAGGAGGCTGCTCCAGCCATTTCCGCTCCACTACGATATCAAAAGCGTCTTTGGCGTATGCCATTACTTCACCGATAATTTTGGTGTATTGAGCTATGAGGTCAGCCCGCATGGATAGTGCCAGAGCGTGTGAAATCAGCACAATATCAACAGCGTTCAGAACATTGATCATGAACATGATCAGTTTTTCGGAAAAAGGCGATACCGTCGATGCAGTGACTTCCATACTTACGGTCACCGTTCCGAGCAGGTCTTCTTCCAAGAGCAGATCGTTAAACAGCTTCACTTGCTGCTCGCTTATTTTTCTTCCTCTAGTCACGAAATCCTTAAGCTTTTTGTCCTCTAAAACCTGTGCGAAGCCAAGCATCACGATAATCGAGAAGTAATTTCTTTCAATATTGAAGAACATTTCGGACAATTCAATGGCATTCAAAGGCCGCTTCTTGCCCAGCATTCCGTCGAGGAAAGAAACCTCTTGTACGAACTCTATTTTTTGGGGATAGTTCATTTTCGGCGGCCGGTCGTAAATGCCCTTTTCCAACATCAGTTTAACCGCCTTGCCGAACATCTCGGTCGAAGTATGTATGCATTCATTAAAAAAATCCAGTACATCCAGCCTAACATTGTTAGAAGCTGTAAACGCGTAATTGATCGTGCCCAAACGATTCATCATGTAAATGAAACTGAGGGCAAACGTATCGTGAAACAACGGCGGAGCCGCTAAATTTACGTCACCGTCCGAAAAACCCGCCGGTATCGGAAAATTCTCCGCTAAAAATATGCTTTTGATATGGTCCAATCGTCCCAGAGATATTTGCAAGGACTCCTCGGCTAAAGGAAGGATTTCCGCGTCCTGAAGATGATGCAAAAAATATTTAAGGAAACAAACCGTCATGCTCTCTTGAAAATAAATGCTCCAAAGCCCGCCGATTTCCGTACAGCTTAACTCAATATTGTGCTTCTTCACCTGAGAATCATTGCTTTTCATGAGTAGCCAGGCACCCCGTTTTCTTCCAATATGCTGCTCCCTCTATTATTTATGATGAACCGCATTCGTATGCGCGCAAATGCAAAATGGACATCGACTTTGAGGGTCGCTGTCCATTTAGATTATGAGTGCCATATCGGTTGTTCAGGCAGCCTGCCACTACAACGCCCATTTGTCTAACGATTGCTGCAGGCGCTGCGCATCACGATAGCCGAGCTCGTACAATCCGGTCAATTTGACCGGATTTTTCTCGGTTCTGCCGACCTTGAGATCGAGGGACGGACGAATGACGATCGCCTTCCCGGTCCGCTCCAGTTCATCTATATAGTCAAGCGTTTCGTTGTACGTTTTGTGACGCTGCTCCATTACGTTAATGAGACCGTGATAGTTCGGATACACACGTCTGGCCAGCCATCCCCACTGGAACGGACGCTTCCGGTACGATTTCACCTGCGTCAAAATAATAACGTTGCGCTCGTTGCCGTCGGCGATCGATTTGCGGATCGGAATCGGGTCGCAGATGCCGCCGTCGAGCAGCTCTCGTCCGTCGCGTACGACAGGAACGGAAATGAATGGAAGCGAGCTGGACGCCTGCACGATGTCAAACATCTCCTTGCCCGCCGCATCCTTTGTGAAATAGACCGGCTCGCCGGACAGCGCGTCCATCGTCCCAACGACAAACTGCTGCTCCGAATGGTAAAACGTATCGTAATCGAACGGAACGAGCCGATTCGGGATTTCGTCGAAAATAAACTTCATGCCGAAAATGCTCTTCTCCCGCAGCAGGTTCCGATAGCTTAAATATCGCGGATCCCGCACATAATCGATCGTTACGATGCGATTGCGTCCGATTTGTTTGGAAATATATGAGGCTGCGTTGCAGGCGCCTGCCGAGACACCGATAACATAAGGGTAATATAATTGCCGCTCCATCAAATAATCCAGCGCTCCAGCCGTGTAGACGCCCCGCATGCCGCCGCCTTCCAGCACTAATCCGATCGACATTCCCTACACCTCCCGAACCATTATACCTCTAATGTGCTTGAAATGAAAAATAACGACTGTGCAGCAACGCTTATCAAGCTGTATAGTTGACCAGGCATTCTCTTCGCGTCACAAGCTGTCGAAAGCTACGATGACCCGACATGAATTTCGTTTGTAATTTTCAGACAATTGTCGAAAGCCACCATACGGTATCGATTCATGCGCTCGCCCGGGAAATATTCGATGAAGAATGGGAAATGCGGGATTCGCGCATATTATTAATCGATACGTATGCGAGGAGGATGTGTATGGTAGAAGTCGATCAGCACCAAATGCCTTTAAGCCACGCGCTGGACCGGGCGAAGAAGGCCATTACGAAAGCGGACGATGCCCGTTATGAGCTGCAGCAAGCGCACCTCGCTTCGGACCCGCAGCGGATGCAAGCCGCCAAGGCCCGACTGCTGGAAGCTGAGCATGAAGTCTCGGGAGCGATCACTCAGCTCGAGCATCACGATACGGAAAGTCACCACCAGGAGATCCTCCAGACGATGACCCAGCTGAAGCAGGCCGATCAGGAAAACAAGATCGCGTCGGAATCGGTGACGGAGCCAAAGCAAATTCGGTAATAGGGCATATTGCACAAGTGGCACGGAGCCGGTCTCCTGTCACTTTTTTCATGTTCGTTTGGGATGGACGTATAATGGGAGTAAAGGTTGCCAATAAGAGAAAAGGTGGCTGGCCGCATGACTCCGTCCATTCAGATCGATCCGTCATTCCCCTATTACCGGCAGCGCTCCCCGGACTCCATAGCCGACGAGCTGCAGCTTGCCGGGTACCGCGCCGTCCATATATTCGTAACGAATGAATTCGATGTTGACGCCGAACTTGTTCGGGCGCTTCACCGCTGCAGGCTGGAAGTTTGGGCTTTGACGCTGGGCAACGGTACGTTTACGACAGCTCATTTGCCCTCGGGGTGGGAAGGCTGGCAAATGGGCCTGCTGAAGACGGTGAATGACGGATATACGCGCCTCTCCCCTTTCTGCCCCGCTTATGTGGCTTGGAAGAAGCAGGCGCTCGCTGCGCTTGTCCGCAGCATTCCGTTTGACGGCCTGCATATTGCAGAGCCCTATTTGCCGGAATGGGGCGGCCTGAAGTCCGGCACCTACGGCGATGTCGGCGCCCATGCGGCGGCGGCGTTCCGGCGTACGTACGGAGCAGCCATTCCGGAATTCCGCAATCGTCTGTCTCCGCGCTATTACCGCAAACAACCCGAGCTGTATGAAGCATGGGTGCAGTTCCGCGTCGACGGCGTCAATGATTACGTCGATGAAATCTTCAACGGCTGCGGGGGCGTACGCGAAGCGAGGCCGGACATTCGAATCGCGACATGGACGCTGGCTGTCGACGACGGTCCTGATTCGGCGGCCAAGCTGCGGGAACTGCAGGGCAACGACGCCGTCTCCATGATCGCGAAGGTGAAGCCTGACCTGCATTATTTGCAAACGCACTGGCCGGATTGGGGCCGCGCCGCTTTGCCCGCCGAATACGTCCGGACCTATCGGCCTTTCGTGCAGGCGATCCGCGATGCGCACCCGTCGCTGCCGATCGGTATTCAAACGGACATTGGCTCGGCGAAACCGATGATTCGCTCCAGGGCTTGGCTCGAGCAGTTCGCTCGCGAGACTGGCGCGCTTGGCTGTTCGACGTGGACCGCTTACGAATACCACATCGGAGGCGCGCTGTACGACGAAGCGCCGCGTCTGATGGGTGCAAGACGCCTTGCCGGGGGTGGAATAGAGCTGTGTTTTCACAAACGTATCGCATCGGTTCATACAAACAGCACAGGAAGCGGACTGCAGCTCGCCGCGCGGACAGGGAACGTTGTTCGGGAGTTGTTCCCGGCACACGTGAGTTCGGACGGCAACCGCCTCATTCTCCGCGGTCTTGACCTGCCTTCCGGGGCTACGCACATCGGCGTGAAAGGCACGGCCGATACGCCGGAGCTGCTCTTGTTTCCGCCCAAACGCGCGAACCGCACCTCCGTCTATGAATGGGCCTCTCTCGACGAACATCGCACCGTATGCTACACTAATCGGAAATAACGTTTGCTGTCGCAGGGAGGCTCTTTTCATCATGTTGGTCATAGGTATCGCCGGAGGTACTGGATCCGGGAAGACGTCCGTCGCCCGTTCCATTATGAATAAACTTGGTCCGGATAACGTTACGCTGCTGTCGCAGGACAATTATTATCTCGATCACTCCGAGCTTTCGGCGGAGGAACGCGAGCTTATCAATTACGATCATCCGAATGCATTCGATAATACGCTGCTGCTGGAGCATTTGAAAGAGCTGCGCGAGGGGAGGCCGGTCGACAGCCCGCTGTACGACTTCACCGTTCACGGCCGGTCCGCGCAGACGGTCCGTATCGAAATTAAGCCGATCGTGCTGATCGAGGGCATTCATGTGCTGACGGACGAGCAGCTGCGCCAGTCTCTCGACATCAAGGTGTTTGTGGACACGGATCCGGATGTAAGAATTTTGCGCCGGATCGTGAGGGATATCGAAGACCGCGGCCGATCGCTGCAGTCGGTCTATGAGCAATATTTGACGACTGTCAAACCGATGCACGACGCCTTCATTGAGCCGTCGAAGAAGTATGCGGATATTATCATTCCCGAGGGCGGCCAGAACGAAATCGGCATCTCCCTGCTTACCTCGTTAACGGACCGTTATTTGACGGAATTAACCCGATTTAAATAAAAAGAGCCGCGGAACGTCCCCAGCAGACCGTTCCTGCGGCTTTCTTGTTCTACATATACACCGCTTCCCAGCGGTTGTCCCGGGCGGCCAGCTTCGGATGAGGCTCGAAGCCGGGCTTCGTCACGACGAGCAGCCGAACGCGGCGGATCCACTCGTCGAACGAAGCGTAGGTAGCGAACGCATTCGCATACGTATCGGTCATAGCGACAAAATGAGGCGCTTTATATTTATCTACGGCGAATTGGAGCAGCGTATCCAGGGGAGTATATTTTTGACGCTTCCCTTCCCACTCGTCGATTTGCACCGGAAGCTGCGGTTGATGCTCTTCGAGCCAGCCGTTCAGCCCATGCACCCGCTTATAGTAAGGGAGCTCGGCTTGCAGCTTCATGCGCCGAAGCGTCTCCTCATGCTGAGGCAGCAGCACCAGCTTATGAAACGACCGTTCGGCGCCAAGCCGGATCAGCTCGGGCACATGTTCAGCCTCGGGATCGTCGAATATGCCGATAACGAGCAGCGTACCCTTGGCCGTCTCTTTCTCCACCTCGTAGCCGAACGGCATCAATGTGTTTCCTTTAGCCATACTCGTTCCTCCTCCGTTCACGTTCATGGCGTGCGCAGCATTTTTTTCGCGGTATAATGCCTGCCATCATTTACTGAAACGATTGTAGCGTTCCCCATTCGAATACGTTATAATGCTTAAAGAAAGACAAAACCGACTGATCATTCTATTTTGAGGTGAATGTACATGAGAGATCCGCGATTGCAGATATTTGCCCGCAACATCATACGCTACTCGGTCGATTTGCAGCCCGGGGAAAACATACTGCTCGAAATGATCGGACTGAAGGACTTGGAAATCGTCAAATGCTTCGTCGAAGAAGTATATGCCGTCGGCGGCCGTCCTTTCGTCGATCTCCGCGATCCGGTCGTCACGCGCGCCTTGGCGATGGGCGGCACTCGCGAGCAATTCCAGCAGCTGGCCGACTTCGAAGTGGCGCGTATGAAGCAGATGCAGGCGTATGTCGCCGTGCGGTCAGGCGAAAATGTAACGACGTTGTCCGATGTGCCGGAAGCCCAGATGAAGCTGTATACCGGGGTATATCAGCGCCCTGTGTTCGATCAGCGCATCAACCATACGAAGTGGTGCGTAATGAGATACCCGAGCCCTTCCATGGCGCAGCTGGCCAGCACGAGCACGGAAGCGTTCGAGGATTTCTACTTCCAGGTATGCAACCTTGATTACGCCAAGATGGACAAAGCGATGGATCCTCTCAAGGCGCTGATGGAACGCACCGATAAAGTTCGTTTAGTCGCCGAAGGCACTGATCTGACGTTCTCGATCAAGGGCATTCCAGCCGTCAAATGCTCCGGACACCGAAACATTCCAGACGGCGAAGTATACACGGCACCGGTCAAAAATTCCGTTAATGGCGTTATCCACTATAACACGCCGACGATCTACGACGGCACATCGTTCGATAACATTCGTCTCCGCTTTGAGAACGGAAAAGTCGTCGAGGCGACCGGCAGCAATACGAAGCGCTTGAACGATATTCTCGATGCGGACGAAGGCGCTCGCTATATCGGCGAATTCGCGATAGGCGTGAACCCGTACATCAAGCATCCAATGAAAGATATTTTGTTCGACGAGAAGATCGACGGCAGCATTCACTTTACGCCGGGCCAATCGTATGAAACTGCGGATAACGGAAACCGTTCCTCCGTGCACTGGGATATGGTGCTGATTCAGCGGCCGGATTACGGCGGCGGCGAAATTTGGTTCGACGACGTTCTGATCCGCAAAGACGGCCGATTTGTGCTGAAGGAGCTCGAAGGCTTAAATCCGGAGAACTTAATCGGGTAAAATAAAGTAAACCTCGTGCCCTGGGCAGCCCTTGCGGCTCGTCCGGTACGAGGTTTTTTTTGCTACGGTGTCTGTTAGTTCCCCTGGGCAACCGCGGCCTCCAGCTTAAACGCATACTTCAGCTCCAGCATGCCGATGAACGCTTGCGCCAGCTCCGGATCGAACTGCGTTCCCGAGCAGCGCTTCAATTCCTCGATCGCCTCCAGGAACGATTTGGTTTTCTGGTACGGACGCTCCGTCGTCATCGCATCGAAGGAGTCGACGATACAGAGCATGCGGGCCAGCTTCGGGATATCTTCACCGCGCAGCTGCTGCGGGTAGCCTTCGCCGTCGTAACGCTCATGATGAAGCTCGACGAGCGGCGCAAGGTCCCGGTACTTCTCCATCGCCAGGACGATGTCCTTCCCCCATTCGACATGTCTCTTCACCGTTTCCCATTCTTCGCCGGACAGCTTGCTCTTCTTCCTCAAAATTTCCTTCGGAACCTCGAGCTTGCCGATATCGTGAATGAGCGCTCCGAGCACGAACATCTTCTTCTCCGCATCGGGCATCTGTAAATACTCACAGAAGTCGATCGCGTAGCCGAACACCCGCTTGCTGTGCTGGAACGTATACACGTCCTTCGATAAAAAAATGCTGAGCTGCTGCTCGATCTCGCGGATGTCCTGTTCAATGTCGATCATCTGTTGAATGACCGATTGTTCGTTATAGATGTGAACCAGATTTTTCCCTTGGGCCTTAGCGTAGTGCAGCGCTTGGTCGGCCTTGTCGAGCAGCTGCGACTTGTCCATAATGCCTCTTCGGAATTCCGTCACCCCGGCCGAGAACGACACGCAGCCATGCGGGAAAATGTCGGCGCCCTCAAATTCCGAATCGTTCAGCCGTTTGCGCATATCGTTAATGAATCTGAACGCTTCGAGCTCCGTTCGCTTCGGCATCAGCACCGTGAATTCTTCCCCACCGTACCTGGCGACGATGTAACCATGTGGCTTGCATTCCTTCTGCAGCAACCCGGCTACGAATTCAAGCAGCTTATCTCCGCGCAAATGTCCGAATGTGTCGTTAAACCTTTTGAAATTATCAAGGTCGAGGATCGCAACGCTGAATGCTGTATTTTCTTGCTTGGCCTGTTGAAATTCCTTCTCCAGCAGCTCTTCAAAGTATCCATGATTGAAGAGGCCCGTCCGCTGGTCTTTGATGGCTTTCAAAGAAACTTCGCTATATAGTTTGAAAAGTTCACGGAATCCGAACGATAATAACACCGTAATTCCTGTAAATAAACTTAACCCAAAAAACTCATATGTTTGCAATAAAATATTTAAAACCAATGCAAGCAGAAGAGTACTAATATACGCTACAGAAGCATCACGCAACAACATCCCGATAATAGATGTGAAACTTAATTTGGTGGTAATCTTAAAATATACACTCATGATCATAGAATTGATTACATAGTATACGGTCATTGCCAGTAAATATGAACCTATATGATCTAATTGGAAATCTCCTGGTATTCCGTCGAGATAATTGTAACAGATCATAGCGCCAATTATGGCAAGCGAATAATTGGAGAAGTTGTTGAGATGCATCCACCACGTTCGACTTCGAACGATAAATATGGTAAGGATCGAACTCAAAAGATGCGTCCACAAAGCGTATTCCAACCCGAATGCAAATAATACAGCAAGGTGAACTGCCGAATTCATGGAAAGCGAGTGTCCGTCAGGCGGAATATGAAATCTTAAAAAGTTTAATATCAACGTAACTCCAGTAAGAGCATATATCCAAACCCAATCATTTGTTGTGGGAGAGCGATAATCAAAATAAAACAGGAAAGCACAAAGCCCTAATAAAGAAACAAGAGTGATATAAATTGACTTAGGCTTAAACATAGTACACTCCCGTATTTGGAATAAAAAATGAAAGGAAGAAAAAACTTCTTCCTTTCATTTTGACTTCCAAACCTATGAAAATCAATATGTTTTTGCAATTAACCAAGCTCGAACCCCGAAGTGAAAGCAACAACAGCACTTGCGACAATCACCAGGTTGATCGCAATCCACAATACTTTCTTAGCTGTTTTCATTTTTTCACCTCCATTGAATGAATATTTATGCTTGATTGGCGGCAGCCACATGGTTGTGACTGCTTTTGCCTCTTAGCATCACGGTTTGAATATAAATCATGATCCCAATACTCTCGATGACGTCGCCAATACTAATAACTTGCTGTTTATAATAAGGCTTCGTCAGAGGAATGATGTCCCCGAGGAACGTCAGATGGGTTTGCGCAGTCATCGCAGTATGCTTGCCATAGGTAATTCCTTGCCGCAATATTTCAACAAAAAAGGGATCAAGAGCTACTTCTGCGGCTTCTATGGAAACGGGCATCCTTCCCCCATTGACGATCATCACGAGAAAATTGAGAAATGCACCTGCCAGAACGAGCAAAAATCCTCTTTCTTTGCGATTCATCCACAAAAAAATAAACCCAATTATGTATACCGCCGCAAAGGTATAATTGCTGATTGCTTCCAGCCAACCCAGCTTACTTTGGAACACAAAAACAAATATCTGAATCAAAAGCAGCAATGGAAACATCCAACCATATTTCAAACGGATGGATGCAAAATTTTTAATGCTGCCTCTGCGTAAAAAACCAAACAACAAGCCGAAGATAATACCGTCAAAAGCCATCTCTCATTCCCCATTATTTGGTAGAATACATGTTTCACTTTAATATACATGAATCTACCAAAAAAAGCATCACCTCGACAAAAAATATCCATAAAAATCGTCCTTCAGTAGGATGAATCGACACCATATGCGGGACAATAGCCTTATGGAGGTGATTACGACATGACTGGACGCAATAATCATCCTAAGAACACCGGGCCAGCGGGAAAGCCGTCGAGACTCGACCAATTCGGCGAGCGAATGGCGGATAATAGCCCATCCGTGAAGGGCGGCAACAACGAATCGGGCAAACAATAATCGGCTTACCGCAGAGACTTCCATGGTATTCCATGTGAAGTCTCCATATGCAGTAGTACCTGTTCGATGTTGATAGATTGCTATAAAACAAAAAAACCAACCCGTATCGGTTGGCTTGTTATTTTACAAACAGCTGACGCAATACAAACCACATATTCGCCGGTCGTTCGGCGATGCGCCTCGTAAAATAAGGATACCATTGTTTGCCGAACGGCGTGTAGATGCGAACGCGGTACCCTTCCTCTACAAGCTCCTGCTGCAGCTGCTCGGCAACGCCGTACAGCATTTGGAATTCATAGCGGAGCTTTGATATTTTCATTCCATCGGCGAATTCTTTCAAGTCGGCTATGATGGCTCTGTCATGCGTTGCGATCGCTGTATAGCAGCCGTTGCTTAAGTGGCTTTTGGCCAGCTTCAAGTAGTTCCGGTCGACATCCGTCTTGCGCGGGAAAACCACTTGGACGGACTCATGGTAGGCGCCCTTCACGATGCGAAGATTGGCGCCGAGCAGGCCCAAATCGTCCACATCCGTATCCGAACGATATAAATACGATTGTATGACCAACCCAACTGTCTTCGTGTCGAACTCCGCCAGCAGCTGCTTGAATACATCGATTGTAAGCTGGGTAACCTTGGAGTCCTCCATGTCGATCCTGACGAAATTGTTCGACGCCTTCGCCTGACGGCATAATTGCCTCATCAGCTCGACGCAAAGAACCGGGTCTATCGACAGCCCGAGCTGCGTCAGCTTGACGGAAACGTTAGCATTCAGCCGTTCGAGCCGAATGGCATCGATCACGTGTCCGATTGTCGCCGCCGCCTCCTTGGCGAGCTCGGGGTCTTTTACACTTTCCCCTAAATAATCAAGAGTCACCAGAAATCCGCTGGCATTAAGCTTTCGAACTTTGGCAATCGTCTCCTCCAGCGCTTCGGCGGCCACGAAACGGTTCGCTCCGAGCTTCATGCCGTATCGTTCGGCCAAGCGGCGCATGAAAGAATTGCCGATGACAGCGAGAATGACGGTACGAAGCGCTGCGTTCCATCCCATGGTCCTCTCCTCCTTTGCTGGCTAGCCGTATCGGTTACAGCAGCTCGGCAATCAGCTTCGGCTGGGTAAAGAGCAGCAAGTAGTCCGGCCCTCCCGCTTTGGAGTCCGTACCGGACATGTTGAAGCCGCCGAAAGGATGGGCGCCGACGACGGCGCCTGTACATTTGCGGTTGATATACAGATTGCCGACATGGAAATCGCGCTTCGCCTTGGCGATTGCTTTCCGATCGCGAGTAAAGATGCTCCCGGTCAAACCGAACTCCGTATCGTTGGCGATCTTCAGCGCATGCTCCGCATCGTCCGCCTTGCAGACGGCCAGCAGCGGTCCGAACACTTCCTCCTGCATAATGACGGCTTCAGGGTTTACACCTTCAACAATCGTCGGCTGAAGCAAGTAGCCCCGGCCCGGTGCGGCGCCGCCTCCTGCCGCTATCCGTCCCTCCTGTTTAGCGATATCGAAATACTTGAGTATTTTGCGGTAAGCCGCTTCATTGATAACGGGACCTACCTGGGTCGCGGCATCTAGCGCCGAACCGACCTGCAGCCGATTCGCGAGCTGCACGCATCGCTCCAACACCTCATCGTAGCAGTCTTTGTGAAGGATCGCTCTCGAGCATGCCGAGCACTTCTGTCCCGAGTAGCCGAATGCGGAAGCTACAATTGCCTTCGCCGCGGCGTCGAGGTCGGCGTCCGGCAGCACGATAATGGCGTCTTTCCCGCCCAGCTCGCCGATAAACCGTTTCAGCCAATGCTGTCCCGGCGCAACTTGAGCGACAAGCCGGGACATGCGGACCCCGACTTCCTTCGAGCCCGTAAACGACACGAAACGAACGAGCGGATGCTGTACGAGCAAGTCGCCGATGTCTGCGCCGCTGCCGGGAACATACTGGACGGCTCCGGCTGGAAGGCCGGCTTCTTCTAACAGCTTCACGAAGTGATAAGCAATAACCGGCGTCGCGCTGGCCGGCTTCAAGACGACCGTATTTCCCGTAACAAGCGCCGCCGTCGTCATGCCGGCCATGATCGCAAGCGGAAAGTTCCAAGGGGAGATAACGACGCCGACTCCGAGCGGAATATAGGTAAGCTCGTTCAGTTCGCCGTCGATATGCACGAGCTGCTCCTCGCCGCGGCGGGTGAGCTCCAGCATCTGGCGCCCGTAATATTCCAGGAAATCGATCGCCTCGGCCGTATCCGCATCCGCTTCGCTGCGGGTTTTGCCCGCTTCGACCATAAGCCAGGCGTTATAGATGTGTTTGCGCTGACGCAAGAGCGCAGCTGCTTTGAACAGAACGGCAGCCCTTTCTTCAGGTGCTACCGACGCCCACATCGGGAATGCTGCATGAGCGGCTGCAATGGCGCGCTCAGCCAGGGCAGCATCCGCTTTGCTCACGCTGCCTATGATGACATCCGGGTCGCAAGGCTGCCGCGACACAATGCGCTCGTCCGTCCAAACGTCCGTCCCTCCGATCCGCAGCGGGTACGATTCGCCGAGACAGGCGGCGACGGCGGACAAGGCGGAGCCGAGAGCCTCAACTTGTTGATCCCCGTTATAATCCGTAAGCGGTTCCGGCCGATAAGGCTGCTGCATAAGCGTCCCTCCCGATGGGTAAGAATCGAGCAGTGTCCTGTGATAACCTATACATACGGCGTACCGTCCCGGAAAATGCCCTTACCGGCCTGCGGGATTTTTTTTCTAAAACAGAGTGATTTCTTGTTCATTCGTGCTGTATAAAGAGTAGAACGGTTGTAAATCATCGAAGAATAGAAATTCTCTGTCGAGGTGTGTCTGATGATGTACGGAACAAAGCTTTTGGATACCGATATGGATTTGCTGGCGGCGTCGTTGTCACAGAAGGAGGTCCTCGTCTGGTCGCTCAATGAACATGATGTATATGTGCTGGTTGACCAAGGTTTAATTTTGAAATATGATGCGGACGCCGTAATCATTCGATCCACCAAATACGCACGCAAGACCAAGCTGCACATTCGCGACCATTGCGAATTCAGTGTAAAGTTCAAAGACGAAGAGTAACCGTGCGCCGTACTCATCAAAGGAATGACACACTTTACAATGGACAATGACAATATCCTATGCAATATGGTTATACACATCCGGATGTCCGCGCACGGGCATCCGGATTTATTTTTATCTGATGAACGGAAACGCACTCACCTTTCTCCGTGCCTCGAATAGGCTGAAGTACAGGTTCCTTGAACCAAAACGGAGGTGGCACCAAATGAGCGTTGAATGGCTTGGACTGCACGGTGTATTCGTGCTGTTTATCGCTGCAATTATCGGCTTCATGATCGCGAGGAGAGATACGACCATCGTATGTTTGGCCGGAATATTGGTGCTGGGATTGGTGGCGACGTATTCTTTAAGCGAATCGGTTAGCGGCGTTTTCAACAGTTTTATTTATGCCATTAAGGAATTGGCCGGAACGATTCTGGTCATTTCAATTATCGTCGGGATGAGCGCCGTTCTGACCAGGAGCGGCATCCACGAAACGATGATCGCACCGGTGTCGAGATGGGTCCGGTCGCCGGGTCTCGCTTTCTGGATAACGGGAATCGTCATGCTGGTCATTTCCTTGTTCTTCTGGCCTACCCCTGCCGTTGCTCTTGTCGGTGCCGTGCTGCTGCCGGCTGCCATTCGCGCCGGCTTGCCCGCGGTCGGCGTCGCCGTTGCGATCAACTTGTTCGGACACGGCATCGCGCTATCCGGCGACTACATCATTCAAGGCGCACCTAAACTGACCGCGGATGCGGCAGGCATACCGGTAGGCGATGTCATCGAAGCATCGATCCCGCTGGTCATCATCATGGGCGTCGTCACGACCGTTATCGCCTTCCTTGATCTGCGCAAGGACATGAAAACCGGTAAAGGCGTATTCCCCTCGCCATTCAAAGGCTCGACAGGACTCAATGACGATCTGCCTTTCTCCATACATTCGTTAAAGCCTGCTCTAACGTTGAAGCAGAAGCGCTGGTTGTCCGTCATGATCGTCGCTTCGTTCGCGCTTGACGTAATCGCCATGCTGACGATGAAGCTCCAAGGCGGCGACGCGACGGCGCTGATCGGCGGCACGGCGCTAATCATTTTGGTCATCGTTTCTTTGATGACGCATCGAGGCCAAGGACTGGAAAAGACGACCGGCTATTTGATCGAGGGTCTGCAGTTCGGCTTTCGCGTGTTCGGCCCGGTGATCCCGGTCGCTGCATTCTTTTACCTGGGCGATGCGGCTCTGAAAGAGCTGTATGGCAGCGTGCTCCCGGACGGCTCGACCGGCATCGTGAACGATTTGGGCGTCGCGCTTGCCCAGCACGTGCCGGTCAACCCTGCCGTCAGCGCAGTGACAGTGACGATGGCCGGCGCGATCACGGGTCTAGACGGCTCCGGCTTCTCTGGCATTTCCTTGGCCGGCTCCATCGCCCATCTGTTCGGCGCCGCGCTCGGCACAGGCATCGATACGTTGACGGCACTTGGTCAGATTGCCGCGATTTGGGTCGGCGGCGGAACGCTCGTTCCGTGGGCGCTCATTCCGGCGGCGGCCATATGCGGCGTAAGCCCGTTCGAGCTGGCGCGCCGCAACTTAAAGCCGGTCGCCATCGGTTTGGCCGTAACGACGATCGCCGCGATGTTTATATTATGACGGCAGCACGAAAAGGCTGATCGACGCAAAGCGTAATTGCCCGCTTCGCTCGATCAGCCCGCTTTGTTATCCGTTCTCGATGTCCAGTTTGCCAGTTGAAGGATCGGCCAGGACGATTTTCCCGTCGAACGGCTGTCCCGCGGCATCCGTCAGCTTCAGCTTGGCGGTGCGTCCCTTCTCGATCAACGCCTTTACCTGCGTATCGGTCAAGGAGCGGCCAAAGCTTTCTTTCCAAATGACGAACGAGCAGCCGGAGCGGAAATTCGAACAGCCGTAGCCTTTCTTTCCCATGAAGATCGATCCGCCGCAGCCGGGCCGCGGACAAGCGGCGATAACGGCAGGGCCCCTGCGGCTCTCTTCTCCGTTCGGCGAAGCTGCCTTGGCGGCCGCCGTGGAGGCCGTCCTGCTTCTGGCTGATCGAGTTCCCGAATCACCCGTGCCCGTCCCCCGCTTGCTCCGGACGGCGCCGGTGCTTTTGCCGCCGACGGCTTCCTTCTGCGCTTCGCTTTCGAACGCCGTCTTCGCAACGCGAGCCTGCCTCCGTACTTTGTCGACGATGAGCGAGGCGAACGTCTTGACCTTCTCCATGAACACCTCGTCCGACGCTTGGCCTTTGGCGATTTCATTGAGGCGGCGCTCCCACTGCCCGGTCATCTCCGGCGAAGTGAGCAGCTCAACGCCTGCGGCACGGATCAGCTCAATGGCCGTGCGACCCTTCTGGGTAATAACGATGCGTTTGCCCTGCATGACGATATAGCCGACATTTTTCAGCCGCTCGATCGTCGCCGCCCGGGTCGCCGGCGTGCCGAGCCCCGAATCCTTCATCGCATCGCGCAGCTCTTCGTCTTCGATATTGCGCCCCGCGCTTTCCATCGCCTTCAGCAGCGTCCCTTCCGTAAACGGCTTCGGCGGCTGCGTCTCCTTCTCCTTCACCGTCGCTTCGCGGCACAGAACGGGAGCTTGGCCGTCCAGTGCAAACGGGGAGCTCACTTCGACTTCCTCGTCGTCCTTCTCCTTCGCTTCGTCGCCGTCCTTGTCTTTGCTGGAGGTCGGCTTCTTCTTGGCGGAAGATTCGGCTTGATCCGCATACACGATTTTCCAGCCCAGCGAAAGCAGCTGCTTAATCGTCGTCTTAAACGTTTCGCCTTCGACTTCCGTCAGCACGGTATGCACCTTGTATTCGGCCGCGGGATAAAACTGGGAAAGAAACCGCCGTACGATCAGGTCGTACAGCTTCTGCTCATCCGGAGCAAGTCCGCTGGCCCGCTTTGCCGTCGGCAGGATGGCATGGTGATCTTCTACCTTGGACGGGTTGCAGATGAACTTGTTCCCCTTATGAACGAGCCCGCGGTTCGCTCCTTTGACAAGCTCGTCGTACGACGTCCCCTGCAGCGTACCGAGCGCCCGATGCATTTCCGGGATATTTTGCTCGGTGACGTAATTGGAGTTCGTACGCGGGTAAGTGATCACCTTATGCTTCTCATAAAGCGCCTGAGCCAAATCCAGCGTCTTCTTGGCGGAGAAGCCGTACTTTCCGTTCGCCTCGCGCTGGAGCAGCGTCAAATCGTACAGCTTCTGCGGATACTCCTTCGTCTCTTTCACGTCATATGAGGCGATACGGCCGGGCTTCCCGTTTACCTTGACGCGCAGCGCTTCAGCCTTCTCCGGATCCGTCAGCCGCTCGCCCTGCCACATGCCTCTGTATTCCGTCTCCCCTTGACGGAATTGAGCGGACAGCTCGTAATATTTCAGCGAATCGAACGCCTCCGTCTGCTTCTGCCGGTCGTAAATGAGCGCCAGCACCGGCGTTTGCACACGGCCGACGGATAAAAGCACATTGTGCTTCGTCGTGAAGGCCCGCGACCCGTTCATGCCGATCAGCCAGTCCGCCTCGCTGCGCGAGCGGGCGGCGCGCGTCAAGTTTTCGTACTCGGCCGCATCTTTCAGCGAAGCGAAGCCGGTGCGGATCGTCTCCGCCGTCAAGTCGGAAATCCACAGCCGCTGCACAGGCTGACGGAGCCGCAGATGACGCTGAATGTAGGAGAAGATCAGCTGTCCTTCCCGCCCGGCGTCGCAGGCGTTGACGATCCGGTCGCACGACTTGGCAAGCTCGTCGATTACCTTCAGCTGATCCTTCGTCTTCGGATTCGGCAGCAGCTTGAACTCGGCGGGAATGATCGGCAGGTCGTCAATGCGCCATTTTTTATATTTTTCGTCGTAATAGTCCGGTTCCGCAAGTCCGATCAAATGTCCGATCGCCCACGTAATGATATACTGCTGGCCTTCCAGATGCGTACGCTTATTTACCGCTTTCGGCTCGATCGCCGCGGCAATGTTGCGCCCCATATCGGGTTTCTCGGCAATAATTAATGTTTTCAACTCGCATACAGCCCTATCTGTTCGATTCTAGACAGTACTAGTTCGACCTGAATCGGGAAAAATCCTGCGCCGCAGACGAAATTGGCCGGAATTGGCGATTTCGGCGTCCGGCTTCCGCATGCAGAATTAATAGACGCGTATCCAAATCCCTGCGCATTCCGGCACGACGGTCAGCCTCCTGGCGGCTACGTGAGCACCCAGCTCCTCTCCGAAGAAGAAGCGGATCAGCTCCGCCGCCTGAGCGGCATCGTCGAAGCGGTAGTCCGTTCGAATCGGGTGCCTCCGGTAGCCGTAGGTTCGCTCCAGCTCTTCGTAGTATGCAGTCAAAAAATCCGGAGGCGCAGGCTCTGCGACACCGGTTCCGAGCGTTTCGATGATCAGGGCCGTTCCGCCCGGACGCAATACACGCTGCACTTCGCTCATGACGGCGGCCAAGTTCTGCATTCCACTCGGAACTGTGGAATTGGCGATATAGCCGATCGTCCAGCCGGCTACCAGAACGTCTGCGCTGCCCGTCTCGGCCGGTATCGCCCGATGGTCCGCCGTTTGAACCGTCCAATTCGCAAGCCCTTCCTGCCGAAGCTTGGCGGCGGCGAGTCGAAGCATCGCATCCGAGGCATCGAACGCAGCGACTGTACGTGCTAGACGGGCAAGCGGAACGGTCAGCCTGCCTGCCCCTGCTCCCAGCTCGATCACCTCTTTTCCCGCGATGGAACATAGACTTTGCAAGGCCATGCTGACGTCAGGCTGCTTGGATACCAGTTCGTCGTATTTGCCGGCTTCCCGCTCGTAGATATGCGTGTGATTTGGCATTGGGTGTCACCCTCCAAATGTTCGAATTGATCGCTGCATTGCTGCGACTCGCCTATCATAGCGATTCACGCAGCGGCAAGGTCAAGCCGGGAATATTACCGCAGAGGCACGGCATAGATCACATGGGTCAGCTCGCCCCACTTTTTGGTTTTCGTGATGTAGCCTTCCGCTTCGAACCAGTCCGTCAAGTTGCTCACGTCGGTTACGTATTTGCCCTGAAGCTCCTTCGGAATGTCAGCCCGATTGCCGTCCTCCAGGCAAAAATCGGCGATACAGATCCTTCCCCTCGGCTTCAACACGCGCCGCAGCTCGGAGAGCGCAAGCCGCTTCTGTTCGTCGGTCATGTGATGAAGCGCGAAGCTCGATACGGCAAAATCGAACATCCCGTCCACATAGGGAACGGCAAGTGCCAAGCTTCGTCTCTATGCCTGCATACTTGCTCCTGCACAGGGCCAGCATCGACCTCGATTGATCTACTGCTGCCATCCGGCATCCCGAGGCCGACAGCTTCCCCGTTAAGTTGCCGGTTCCCGCCCCGGCATCGACGCCGTACTCGTTCGCCTCGGGTCGAATCCATTTGCACACCGTATCAAGCGCATGCTCGTAATATCCATACAGGCCGTCTGCGGTTTGAACAAGGCTGTCGTGCTGAGCCGACAAAAGATCGAAATTCCATTCGTCCTGCCAGCGGCTTCTCGTTTCCTTGACCTGTTTGATGCCTTCCGCAAGCGAATGCAGTTCCTGAAGCGGCAAGTCCTTATCCACGCGAACAGTTTCGATCATCCGGTCGACGGCCGTAAGCTGTTCCTTGAATTCGAGCCAAGTTGCGAACATCTCGGACCGACGCAGCTCCAGGTGATGCAGCAGCTCGTCCTTATTTCCGAGTTCCACCTGATCCAAAGCGCTCTTGATCTTGTCAAGACTCATGCCGATTTCCCTTAGCGCGATGATCATCTGCAGTCTCCACAGCTCGTTTTCCGTAAAAATGCGGTAGTGATTGCGGTTCCGTACGCCCTGAGGCAGCAGCCCCTTCTCCTCGTAGAACCGAATCGTTCTTGTCGATATGCGGAATTGCTTGGCCGCTTCGTGAATGAGCACGTCCATCCATCCTTCCCCCTACTATTGTAAGCCTTTACGCTACGTCAATGTAAAGAGGCCGGATGGGATGAAAAAACCGCGGAAGGTCTGTAAGGTTCCGCGGTTTTTCCTAATCTTCCTCTAAGCTTTGTTATCGTAATAAACGAGCTCGGCAGTTACGATACGCCCTTCCTGAACGGTAACGAGGCCATATGAATATCGCGGCTGACGGCGCTTGTCCGTCGGCGAGCCCGGATTGAACAGCAGCGTACTGCCGACCATTCGCTTCTCGGGGATATGCGAATGGCCGTAAACCAGCAGGTCCGGCAGGTCGTCCCGGAACGTGTCCATGGCACGCTCCGCCGTCGTCTTCCGTACGCCGTCGCCGTGCACGAGACCGATCCGGACGCCGTCCAGCAGCAGCCGTTTCGCGTAACCGAATCGATCGACGATATCCGGACCGTCATTGTTCCCGGCGACGGATTGGACCGGCGCGATCCGTTCGACGAGACCGACGACATGGGGACTAACCCAATCGCCTGCATGCAGGATGATCTCTACACCTTGCAGCCCCCGGACCAGCTCGTCAGGCAGCTTCGTTGCCGAACTGCCCAGATGCGTGTCTGAGATAATTCCGATTTTCACGCTGACGCCCCCCTTTCCAGCTTCGGCGGTTGACGCAGCTTGTTCGCCTGTTCGTAGCTGTACGCAAGCTTTAACAGCTGCGGTTCGCTGAAAGCTGTGCCCGAGAACGTAAGACCAAGCGGGCCGGCCTCGCTCATGCCGCACGGCACCGTAACGGACGGATAGCCGGCAATCGCCGGAATATGGATGAATGAGCTCCCGGCGGACACGATCGCATCCAGCCTGTACTCACGGAGCACCCGATCCATGCCGCCGGACTGTGTCTGTTCGATGTCGAGCGCTCTCGCCCGCAAATAAGCCGGGTTCGTGAGCAGGCCGCCGGTCGCCTCCGCCGCCTCCATCCTGGCCTGGCCGTAGCGCAGCATAGCCTTCTCGTTCCTCTTGTTGAAATCAATGACATCGGCAAGACTGTGAACCGGCACATGTGCCGCCACCCCGCTCAAATAGGCGTTCAAGGCCGCTTTGAATTCGTGGGTCAGCACCTCGGGCCGGTAAGGCTCATCCTGATACGGGAACTGTTCAATTTCCACGACTTCAGCCCCCATGAGGCGCAGCGTGTCGAGCGCTTCTCGAAAGAGCGGCAGCCGGTGCTCCGGATCTGAGACGAATTTATCAAAAAAGACCGGCACGCCCAGCCTTGCACCTCGCAGCCCCTCCGCATCCAAGTAAGCCGTATAATCGTGCGGTGCTGCACCTTCGCTTGCCCAAGTCGCCGGGTCGAGCTCATCGACGCCGGCCATCGCGCCAAGCAGCAGGGCGGCGTCGGTTACCGTCCGGGCAATCGGGCCGGGCGTATCTTGGCTGAATGAGATCGGGATGATACCCGAGCGTGAAATGAGGCCGACGGTCGGCTTCATGCCGACGACGCCGTTCCAGCTTGCCGGGTTAATAATCGAACCGTTCGTTTCGGTGCCGACGGCCGCCGCCGCGAATCCGGCATTGACGGCGGCGGCCGAGCCGGAGCTGCTGCCGCCTGCAATATGCGTACCCGGCTTGTACGGGTTCAGCACTTGCCCGCCTCGCGAGCTGTATCCCATCGGCATGTCGTCCGCCATGAAATTGGCCCATTCCGTCATATTCGCCTTGCCGAGAATGACAGCGCCGGCGGCGCGCAAGCGAAGCACGAGATACGCATCGTCCGCCGCATAATGGTTCGCCAGCGCAAGCGATCCGGCGCTCGTATGCATGCTGTCGGCAGTGTCGATGTTATCTTTCAGCAGCACCGGAATGCCGTGCAGCGGACCGCGCGGCCCTTTGCGGCGCCGTTCCGCATCCATCGCCTCGGCCGCATGCAGGGCGTCGGGATTGATTTCCAATACGGAATTGATGCGCGGTCCGGCTTGATCGAGCTCGGCAATTCGTTTCATGTATATCAGGACGATCGATCTTGACGTAAGCTCCCCGTTCTCCATCGCCTCCTGGAGCTCCGCGATCGTTGCCTCCGGCAGCCGCTTGTCCCAGTCAGGACTACCTTCTATGACGCCTTTATCCTTTATCTGCATATCGCTAAATTCCCCTTTTCCATCATGGACGTTACCTATGTTTTCCATTGTACTCCTCCTCATTCGTACTTTCCATCGCGGTTTGGTACAATATGACTACCGTACATTTTACTGAAAGGTGCTGAGCCCCCGTGAGTACGACAACGGCTTCTACCGACTTAACCTCCAAGCTGCAGAAGGTCATTTCCGTTCTGGAGCAGCGCTTTCTCGAACGCGAAGAGCTGATTCGCCTTCTTCTGCTCGGCATCGCCAGCGGCGAGAACGTGCTGATGGTCGGACCGCCCGGAACGGCCAAATCCGGCCTTGCCCATACAGTTGCCCAGCTCTTCGGCGGCGGCGGCCGTTTCTTCGATTATTTGCTGACCCGGTTCACGACTCCGGACGAAATGTTCGGCCCGGTATCGCTGCAGCAGCTCAAGCAGGACGAGTTCGTGCGGCGGACGGAGGGCTACTTGCCGTCGGCGGAATTCGCCTTTCTCGATGAAATATTTAAAGCGAACA
The DNA here is from genome assembly GCF_042432825.1 of Paenibacillus chartarius. NCBI lineage: Bacteria > Bacillati > Bacillota > Bacilli > Caryophanales > Paenibacillaceae > Paenibacillus > Paenibacillus chartarius. Next base: position 54,242 of record NZ_JBHLWN010000124.1, read on the forward strand.
GCGCCATCTTGAACGCGCTCCTGTCGATTCTGAACGAACGGGTATTTTTCAACGGACGCGAAAAGCAGCAAGTTCCATTGGTTTTCTTAATGGCCGCCTCCAACGAGCTTCCGGAGGAAAATGAACAGCTGGCGGCGCTGTACGACCGCTTCCTGTTCCGTTATGAAGTATCGTATATGAAGACGATTGCGAGCTACGAGCGCATGTTCGACACGCCGAAGGAGCCCGTCCCTGCCCTGCTGTCCGTCCGGGATTTGAAGGATATTCAGCGGCGGGCCGAAGGTGTCGAGCTGTCCGAAGCGATCATTTATATGCTGTTCCAGCTGAAGACGGTTATGGAAGAGAAGGAATACGTCGTCTCCGACCGCAGGTGGAAGAAGATCGGCAACGTCTGGCGCACCTCCGCCGCTTTGAACGGCCGCACCTCCGTGTCGGTTTGGGATACCGTGTATACGCCTCATATGCTGTGGGATTTTCCCGAAGATCTCAGTCCGCTCAAGGAGCTGTTCGACGGCGTCTTCCAGGAAGCGCTGAAGCGCGAGATGGAGCGGGAGCTGCCGCTCGGCCAATACGATCAAGTCCTTCGCAAATGGCTGGAGCGCGAGGACGAGCTGCACAGCTTCCAGTTCAAGCGCGAGGTCGGCGCCAATGTGCCGAAAGAAACCGCCGAGCGTCTGCGCCGTGCGCTGGATGAAAGCCGGGCCGAGCTGGAGGAGACGGCCAGAGCGCTGGCCAAGCGGCTGACCGCTTGGCAGCTGCGGGAACAGAAGCTGGACGACTGGATCCGCTCGCAAAATGTACTGATCCTGCACGCGGATACGTACGCGGCCAAGTTCACGAGACTTCGCATTCAAGGCGAGCGCATTCTCCAGCAGCTGCAGGGGTTGTACCGGACGCTCAATGACAAAGATATTCCCGGGTTCACCTACGATTACACCTTGTAACGAAGCGGAGGGTTTCGCCGATGCTGATCGAATGTGCCCGCGTCGACAAATACGTATTCGAAGGCTACCTCCGTTCGTCCCGGACCGCGCGGGAATGGCTGCTGGAAGCTCGCAGACAGGCGCCATGGTTTACGGAGGAGCTGTTCGCGGACTTTTTCTTCGCCTTCTATTTGGCCGAGCCCCGGCTGGACTACAGCGCACCGGACGTGACGCCGTTTCACCGCTGGCTCGTCGAGACGCTGCTGCGTCAGCATTTTTACCGGACGATCCACCCTCGCACCATCCAACAAGTGAACGCCGCCTTCAAGACATCGTTGAAGTCTCTCATGTGGTTAACGGCTTCCTATGAAGAGGAGACGAAAAAGCGCGAGCGGCAAAAACGGCCCGTCTCGGCCGGCGTCGGCGAGAAACGGCCGGCCCCCGGACAGCAGCCCGGAGAGCTGGAGGAACGGCTGTCGCAGAAGCAGATTGAGAAGCTGAGGCTCGTCGGCTATACCTTGCAGCAGGGCAAGCGCACCGTCGAGGAGAAGCAGGCGGAGCTTGATGCCAAGCCGCTTGCGGCGGCGGAAATCCGCGCATTAAAGCAGCGGATCGAGGAATTGAAGCAGGAGATGAAGACGGAGTTCCTGAAGCGGGACAAGCTGAAGGCGAAGCTGCGCAAAGCCGAAGAGGAGCTTGCGGTCGTCGAGGCGCAGCGCAGCAAGCAGGAACGGCGCGACAAGGAAGCCGTGCAGGCGATCGAGTCGGAGCTCGGGGATTGGCTGAACCGTTCGCTGCGCGAAACGCTCGAGGGCGAAGACGAAGACAGCTTCCGTCTGCACGAATTAATTCAAGCAAGCCAGCGGCTGGCCAACCGGCGCTGGGGGGCCGAGCTCGGCAAGCTGAGACGGCAGCAGTTCGAGCACTATTTGAAATGGGTCGACAAGATGAAAAAGCAGCCCGACCTGCTCTCCTTCCTGCATGAAGTCGGCCGCAACATTCATCATCTGAAGGTGGCCCGCCGCGCCAGAAAATCGCCGCATGTTCCGGAAGCGTACGACGATCTACGCCAATCCGCCGATTTGCCGCATATGCTGCCGAGTGAAGCTAGCCTGCTTGCGGACCCGGATTTCGAACCGCTTCTTTTGCAAAAATGGCTCGAAGGCAAGCTCCTGACGTACAACATTTCCGGCCGTGTCGAGGAGCCGCAGAAGGGTCCGGTCATCTGCATGCTTGACACCTCGCACTCGATGCGGGGAGCGAAGCTGCAGCTTGCCCAGCTGTTCGTCGCCACCTTCGCTTCGTATTCGCTCCTGGAGCGCCGTGATTTCGTTCTGCTGCTGTTCGGAGCTAAAGGCGAGGTGCTCGAGCATATGCTGTATCATCGCCGTCCGGACTGGGCCGCTTTCTACAGCTTGGCGCAGATGGCGTTCGGCGGCGGAACGAACTTCGACGCCCCGCTTCGCCGCGGCATCGACATTGTTACCAATACGCCGGCTTTTCGGCATGCCGATTTCGTCATGGTCACCGACGGTGTCGGCGCGGTATCCCCTCCCCTCCGACAGGAGCTGGGCGAGCTCGGCCGGACGAAGCAGCTGCGGCTGCACACGCTCATTATCGGCTCGGCTCGTCAGCATTTGGTGCAAAAATATGACATCCTGGGCGTATCGCATCAGGTGCGTTTCGCCGCCAACTGGGATATGCGGGATGTGACGAAAGACGAGCTGCTGCTCGATGTATTTTCTGCCGAAAGAGAGTCGGTTCGCCGTGATCGGATTCGCAGAGCTGGAGCCGTTCCTAGATCGTAAACGCCATGAATTATTGGCCGCGGTTGATTGGTTTGATCCTGTATCGGAAGCGAAATCGCTCCGTGAGGCTGAGGGCGGCTGGACACCTTGCGACGTACTGGAGCATGTTGCCATGGTAGAACGCATGGTGACTGCGCAAGTTCAGCTGCTGCTGGATTCGGCTCCCGCCCTCCCTTCCGAGCCTGCTGGCGATAAGCTTGTCGACATCACCGAGCCGTTCCGCGAACGGGGGCTGCTGGGAAGCAAAAAGAAGACGCCTCCGCATTTGGAGCCGTCCGGCCTAATGTCATATGAAGAAGCGATGCGTGAAATGCAGGAGTCCAGAGCTCAGCTCAAGGCGCTGCTCCCCCATCTAGCATTGCGCGAAACGAACGCATTGATCGCGCCGCACCCGCTCGGACTTTCGCTCAATGCATGTCAATGGGTCCTATTCAGCGCCTTTCATGAGTGGAGCCATATTCACCAGCTGAAGCGGATCCGCGCCGCACATCCACGCGCCTAGCCGCATGCTTCAGCCGCTACAGCGCACTGCGTTTGCGCTCCATTAATCCGTATATCGTCTCCAAGGAAACGCCGGTTTTATGATAAACCTCCATAACGGTAGCCCAAGGGTTGGCGGAAATAAATTGCTTCACTTTACGGGAATCTTCGATAACGGATTCCGCGCATGCTTTGCAGTGCTTTTCAAATTGGGTAATAAAGAGCGTTCCGCACCGTTTGCAATTAGCTAATGCCATCTGTAGCACGACCTTTCGCTTGTCCTATTGCGATAGTATTCGCGGCGAGATACGCTGGTATGGGGGCCGCGTTAATCATTTTTCCATGAGGAGGAATTTTCGATGAGTGAGCAAGAAAAATCAGTGGAATTGGCGACGTTCGCAGGCGGCTGCTTCTGGTGTATGGTACAGCCGTTCGATGAGCTGCCGGGCATTATTAGCGTCGTTTCCGGCTACACCGGCGGCCATACCAAAAATCCAACCTACGAGGAAGTTTGTTCCGACACGACCGGCCATACGGAAGCCGTGCAAATTACGTTTGATCCGGCGGTTTTCCCTTATGCGAAGCTGGTCGATTTGTTTTGGCGCCAAATCGATCCGACCGACGCCGACGGACAGTTCCACGATCGCGGCTCTTCGTATCGGACGGCGATCTTTTACCATAATGAGGAACAGCGCCGCATCGCCGAAGCGTCCAAGCAGGAGCTGCAGGAAAGCGGCCGGTTCGGAAATAAACCGATCGCAACGACGATTGAGCCTGCGGCTCCCTTCTACCCTGCTGAGGAATATCATCAGCATTTTTACCGAAAAAATCCGATGCGTTACAAGGCTTACAGCAAAGGCTCCGGCCGTCAGGCATTTCTGGAGCAGAATTGGCGCATGAAGAAGAACGACGACGAATTGCGGGAGCGACTGACGGACATTCAATACGCCGTCACCCAGCTGGACAAGACCGAACCGCCGTTCCATAACGAATTCTGGAATTCCAAGCGGGAAGGCCTTTACGTCGACGTCGTTTCCGGCGAGCCTCTCTTCTCTTCCTTGGACAAATTCGACTCCGGCTGCGGTTGGCCAAGCTTCCATAAGCCGCTGCACGAATCGAACGTTGTCGAGAAGCTGGACACCTCGCATGGCATGATTCGAACCGAAGTGCGCAGCAAGCAGGGAGACTCTCATCTCGGTCACGTCTTTCCGGACGGTCCCGGCGTTACCGGGCTGCGGTACTGCATCAACTCCGCTTCCCTCCGGTTCATCCCGAAGGAAGAGCTGGAGAGGGAAGGCTACGGGGAGTATCGGTCGCTGTTTAAGTGAGCGTATGCTGCCGTTGCTGCATTCCGCTCATCATTCACTTGTACCCGAAGGAGATGGCGTATGAATCCGCAAGACATGCAGGCGATTACACATGCACTCGATCGCTTGGGTGAAAGCCAATTGAAGCCGTATCTGAAGTTCATTTTGGCTGCTATCAAGCGAATGAAAGAGCGGGAAGTACCTCTAGAAGAATCGGCCGCAGAGCTCACCCGGCTGTATGACCAACTGATGAGACTGCAGAGCAACTTGACAGCTTGGGATCCCGATCCGGCTTGCACCCATGTTCATATCGTTGTCGGCGAATCCTTTGCGGGCAGCATGAAGCAGGCGCTGAAAGCGCTCGGCCGGACCGAAACGCACAAGCTCATTGTATTGCGGGAAAATTACGCTATCGGTCCTTTGGGCGATCTCGATTCGCCTGAAGGACGTAAAGTGCGGTATGACTGGTTTCGCGACAATATTGCGCTGGAGAACGAAGCATATACGAGTTTAGAAGTAGAGTACGAGAAGCTTTCGCTCAAGTTAGAGCGCATTCCCGAACATGCCGAAGTGGTCCTATGGACCTGCAGCAACGCAAGTGAGCAGGCGGGCATTCGGCACGCGCTTCACCTGCTTCGTATGCACGGCAAGCAAAATCCGATTTCGCTACGCGATGCTTGCGCCGTCAGCGAGGAGCTGTACAACCGCCCGGATGCCTATATCGACTACAGGCATTCGGGGGAGCTCCCACCGGACAAGCTGAAGGAAGCGATGGTCCGTCTGGACGGTAAAGGCAGGCTGGGACCTGCCGAGCTTATGCGGCTGGAACAAGAATGGCAGGACATAACGGAGCAAGCCGGAACGCTGCGGATTTGGCAGAACGGCGTCGTGTTTGACGTTCCGGCACACTATTATGATGCATACTTGCTGGAATCGCTCGACAAGGTGCCGCCTTCTGCCGAAGATGACGGCTTCCTGCGAGCGACCCGCCTGATCGGAGAAGCGATCGGCCATTGCGAACAGTATGTCGGGGATTTGTTTTTTGAATACCGGCTTCGAGAGCTGATTTACGAAGGTATTCTTGAAATTAAAGGCGTTCCCGCTGCGATGCGGTATTACAGTATAAGACGCAAACGGCGTATGGACATTTTGCAATGATCCGTATCATTCCTCAACAAACAAACCATCCCCAATGGACGGGGATGGTTTGTTTGTTGTACCTTTTACTAACGTGCATCCTTCATGTCCAGGATACAGGTCATATTGTTCCTAGCTTATTATTTTCGCTGCACGCCTTGACGTATCGTTTCGCCAGCTCAGGGGCCGAGCCGAAATGAATATGCGTATAGCCGGCGATCAGCTTTTTATAGACGACGCCTTCTGCCTTTGCCCCGCCTCGACCGGTCAGCTTGTACGCGGCAGGAAGCGGCGAAGCAGGAGCTTGGTAGATGGAATAATGGAATTCATGGCCTCTTGCCCGCAGCCCTTCGCCGAACAGCCTGTTTTCTTCGCTTCCTGTAACTTCCCTATATCCGAGAGCGGCCAGCTTCGATTGCATCTGAACATATCCGGGAATCGCGCCTACCATCGGGTAACGCTGCCCCTCCCGGTCGACGATTACCTCGGTCAAATACATAAATCCTCCACACTCCGCCAGCACCGGCTGCTCCTGCTCGATGAACCGGAGAACAGACTCTTTTACCTTCCCATCACCCGCCAGTATCTGAGCGAACTCTTCCGGGAAACCTCCGCCGATATACAAGCCGTCTGCATCGGCGGGCACCGGCTCTCCAGCCAGCGGAGAGAAAAACCGCAGCTCGGCGCCGTAAGCCTGCAGCAGCTCAAAATTTTCCGGATAGTAGAAATTGAATGCAGCGTCTCGTGCTGCGGCGATCGTGGCGGTATAGCGATCGGCAGCCGGTTCGAATATAGAGCTCGCACCGGACGGATCATCTGTATGTATATCCCCATAGCGGGAGGCTTCCAGCATCGCATCGATATCGATCGTCTCCGCAACATGGTCCCCAAGCTTGGCAAAGAATGAATCGAGCTCCCCCCGTTCCACCGACGGCACAAGCCCGAGATGTCGTTCTGGAATGGCTAGCGTGTTGTCACGCGGCAAATAGCCGAACGTCTTTAAGCCACATTCCTGCGTAATCGCCTCTTGAACCATTTGATAATGACCGGCACTACCCACTTTATTGGCGATGACACCAGCAATTCGCAGACCTGGAGCAAAATGCTGAAAGCCTTTCACAACCGCCGCGGCGCTGCGGGCCATGCTCTGACAGTTGACGACCAGCACGACCGGACAATCCAGCTCCATGGCAATATCGGCCGCGCTGCCTTCGTTCGATAGATGGTCTTTCCCGTCGAACAATCCCATAACTCCTTCAATAACCGAAATATCGGCGTCGGCGCTGGCACGGTTGTAAATGTCCTTCATCACGGACCGCTCCAGCATCCAAGTGTCCAGATTGCGGGATTGCCGGCCTGTAACCGCCGTATGGTATGTCGGATCGATGTAATCGGGCCCGCATTTAAAGCCCTGTACCGTTAGTCCGCGGCTTCTTAGAGCGGCCATCAGGCCGATCGTTAGCGTCGTCTTGCCGACGCCGCTTCCCGTTCCAGCGATAAGTAGTCTACGCTGCATGTCACGCCTCCAGGAATTGTTTTGCTCTCATGCGTTCATACTCCAAAATGTATCATATATTTTTGATCTTCTATTGCTAGCAATATTTTTGAGGCCAGATAAGAAAGCTCAACAGAACTTTGATAATCATTCGAAGATATGACAACATCATAAAATAAGGATAAGGACTCAGGCGGAATGATCGTAATTCCCCAAAGGGCTAACCCATACTCCGGTCGATGAAATGAATGAAAGTAACTTTTCATTCCCATTAAGTCTACAACCAAACAATTAATGATGTCATCGTCAACAGAGATACAGTTGTATTTCTGCGGCTCGTATTTATTGTATTCCTTCTCGGTGTCGAAATCATCCATTATACCAAATTCATGGACACAGGGCATTGCTTTCACCTCTGACAATTTATCTTACCGCCAACTAGCTGTACGCAACCAATTCACATACATGGACGTTCATGATCAGGGAGATAACCGCAATGTTGAATGATATGTTCTAGAATCATCTGATCTCTCATGGATTTTCCGACAAGCAGCCAAGCATACGATTCGTATCTCGTAACAATAACCCGTTCAGCAAGCTTAACTCTTGTATCCAGACCTAATGGAGAATAAAAAATAGCAGCAAGAATAACTATCGCAACGAATGTAAGCGTAAGGACACGATGTATGGTTCTCATCCGGCCCAACTCTTCCATGCCTGTAAATAACCGGGCAAATCGTGAGGATGATGTCTCACACATATGCCGATCCGGCAATACAATTGGAACAGCACTTCGTCCCTAAGCCTCGCTCTTTCGAAAGGTGCATGTCTCAGCAAGTCGTAAACGGCAAACAACGTTTCTTCGTTGAGATCGTCAGGTGAGGAACAGAACGCATACGTAAAATCATAAAGCAGCGGCCCTGCCATCGGACACGGGTCGATCACCCCAACGAGACGATGTTCGCGAAAGACGAAGTTATGTACCCCCGTATCTCCATGCAATAAGCATTTGTGATGACCTACGGAGATAACCGGTAGTAACGACTTTACTCGTTCATAGTCCGCATACGACAACAGGTCGCCGATGTCGGCTCGGGCTTCTTCCAAGCTGCGCTCGTGAAATTGCTGCCAAGTGCTCGCCGGCGCCTCCAGTCTTCCCCATCCTTCCGTGCACCGATCTGGCACGTAGTGATTCAATAAATCCCGAACAAGCCGCTTCATCCAATCCGCCTTTGAACCGCGCTGAACATGTGTCGTTCCGGCTAAATAGCCGTATACAAAAAACGAATGCCCCTCCCCAACATATATAAGCTTAGGAATCAGCGGACTGTTCTCGTACGCAGCCAGAAACTGTACGTCGTACGCGGTACTGGACGGCGAATCGATTTTCACGATATAGGTAGGCTGCTCATGAACGGTTATTGTGAACACCCGCCCTTGCGTCGTTCCACTCATATGTCCGCTAACTTGGCTCGTATTCTCGATTATTCCTCTGCTGCGAAGATCCTGCACAATCAACTCAATATCAGGCGCCGCCACGACTCATCATCCCCAATTCCTTCTTCATATACGCCTTTCAGAAACTGTTTGTTACCCGGTATTTCGTAATTCAACAACCAGTTCTCCCGCTGTTCTTTCGATACGTTCCAACCTGGTAAGTAACCATATATGTCAGGCTGCCATGTTAGTGCATGAAACGCTTCTACATCTGCAGCTATAAATTCTCTTAGAATGACGTCCTTGCAATCAAGAGTAAAGACCTGCTCTTCCGTCATGATTAGACTCCTTCAGCTTAGATGGCGCATATGTGATAGAATAACATTTTTTAACATTTCATTGTAGGTAAACAATGGTTCTAACCAATCTTTCAACAATGACGCCTAATTTCCGCTCTCGACAAAAACCAACTATAAAAAAAAAATCAAAAACGGGAACCATACGGCAACTACAGGGTCTAATGTATGGGAACGAGGTGAAGGCATTGGATTTCATGAAGCATCTGAAGCATTCGGATGACCCTGGTACAGTGTTGACTCATTTAATGCAGACTTACGGCAAAGATGTTTGGAATTACGCGGTTGTCATAACCGGTAACTCAGACGCTGCGGACGAAATTTCACAGGATGTGTTCTTGAAAGTATATTTGAAAATGGACAGCTTTGAAGGACGTAGCTCCGTGAAAACGTGGCTGCTCGCAATCACCCGCAACACCGCACTAAAGCACCGTAAATCGTTATGGTTGCGAAATATGTTCAGGGTTCTGTTCCCCCGTGAATACGAACATAATGTTTCCGCCGAAAAAGAGGCGATTTGACACATAGAAGCTGATCGGATCTGGTCATTGGTGATGAAGCTTTCACCGCCGTACCGTGAAACGGTAATCTTAGAAGCACATCACGGACTATCCGAACAGGCAATTTCTGAAGTGCTCGGCGTTTCCAGAGGAACCGTGAAATCCAGACTCCATCGGGCAAGAGCGAGGCTGGAACGAATGCTGGAAGGGGATGGACGAGATGACAAATAACGATGAAGCACGGAGGCCTAAATGGTACGACTCGCTTCGGCAGCCGCCTGAAGGAATTCGCGGTTTTACGGAAGAGCTGTCGCGAACGATTTTGGAACGCGCGCGTCATTCTACACCGCTAGAACGCACCGTTACCGTACCGCCGCATGGTTCGCGGCCGCGATAACTGTAACTGCTACAGTCGTATTGGCTTTGTTGATGCAACCTTACGCGTTGTCGCCATTGTCGCCTGAACAAAGCAAACGCTACGCTTACATTCAAGAAGGACGCGCAGTGATCGAAGCGCTGCCCGGCGGTGACTTGCAAGCAGGCCTTCCCGCCGGTGCGTGGTGGAACTTGAACCTCCCTAAGGAGGATCTCGCTGGCAAAACAATCCGGATTGACGCGCTGCACGACAGCACTGGAACAAGGTTAACAGAGTTGGTCCCAACGAAACTAACGGAAGCAAATCGGTATAAGGATTCTTTGTTTCGCATATCTAGCCGGCTTGCACTTCCTCTTCCGGGAGTTTGGACGTTCCAGATATACCTTGATGACCTTTCCACCGGCAGCGTAGACATTGAAGTGCCGGACGGCTCCTGGGAGCCAAGCACTGCGTTTCGTTCCGGAACGTTCGAGATGACCGGTGTACCGGATAAGCTCGGCATCCTCGGTCCAAACTTTGTCGCAGGAAAACCGAACAAATATATGTGGCATTTCTGGGGTGAACCGGAAAAGCTTACTGGGCAGCTGGAAATTTCCGCCATGAAGCAAGGGACGAACACACTGCTTTCTTTATTCCATGCCCAACTCGCTCCAGGAAAACTGAACGGAGCCGACGCTTCGATGCCAAGCAACTTGATGCTTCCGAGCGAAGGACGCTGGCGCCTACTCGCCTTCATCGATGGCGAATTGCTGGGCAGCATCGTAGTTGACGTTGCTGCGCAGTAGCTCGCTTCTCACCTATGAATCACATCACCGTTCGGTGTCGAGGTGCCTACATCTCTTTAGGCGCCTCGATCCCGATCAACCACAGCCCGTCCTTCAACGTAATTTGTACGCATTTTACCAACGCAAGGCGAGTCTCCAGCACTTCTGCGTCTTCCACCAGGATGTGATGCTCATGATAAAATCGATTGAACTGCTGTGCAAGATCAATCAGGTAGCGGGTGACTATGGATGGTTCCAATTTCTCCATCGCTCTTTCGACGACATCTCCGAACATGGACAGATCTTTAATTAACTGATAAGACGTTTCATCTGCAAGATGAATTGGCACGACCGCCACATCACTCGCAGGAATATCCCGAGAACGATATGCCTTCTTCAGAACCTGCGATGCGCGCGCGTGAGTAAATTGTACATAAGGTCCCGTCTCCCCTTCGAACTGAAGCGCCTCTTCCCACGAGAAGTCGATATCCTTGATTCGGCTCATGCTTAAGTCATGAAAAATCACCGCTCCCACGCCTACCGCTCTTGCGACTTCCTCTTTGTTCCTAAGACTCGGATTTCTTTCCTCAATAATGGATTTCACTTTCGCAATCGCTTGCTGCAGCACGTCCTCTAATTTCAATACATTCCCTTTCCGCGTGGAAAGGCCCCTTCCTTCCAACCTTACACGTCCGAATGCAACATGCACCAATTCGTTCGCCCACTCGTATCCCATTCGCTCAATCACTTTAAACCATTGTTGAAAATGAAGATTTTGAGCATAATCGGTCACATAAATCGCTTTATCAAAATCGTATGTCTTTTTTCTGTAGAGGGCTGCAGTAATATCACGCATATGGTATAACGAGCTGCCATCCTGCTTTACTAGTAATGCAGGCGGGAGCTCATACTCATCCAACCTTACCAGCCAAGCACCATCGTCCTCTACCAGCAGCCCTTTAGCTTTCAGTTCCTCGATGACGGCACCCATTTGATCGTTGTAAAAGCTTTCACCCGCATATGAATCAAAGCTGACGCCAAGCAAATGGTAAGTTCGTCTAAATTCCGTCAGACTGATGTCCACAAACCATTCCCATAGCTGCAATGCTTCCGGGTCACCCTGTTCCATCTTCGCAAACCAACGACGCGCTTCGTTTTCCAAGTCAGGCTGCTTTTCGGCTTCTTCGTGAAAGACGACATATAAGCGAAGCAGCTCGTCGATCCCGCCCTTTTCAACGGCGTCGGCGTTCCCCCACAAGCGATAAGACGTAATCAACTTGCCGAACTGCGTCCCCCAATCTCCCAAATGATTGATGCCGATACACTGGTAGCCTTGGAACGAGAAGATCCGATATAGAGAATGTCCGATTACCGTTGATCGTAAATGAGCAATGTGAAACGGTTTTGCGATATTCGGCGAAGAGTAGTCGATGACGATCGTCTTTCCGTGCCCAACGGTTTGCGAACCATAATGTTCACGGCGGGTTAATATATCGGTGACGACGTCGTTTCCGATGCTCATTTTATCAAAATACATGTTCATATAACCGGCCACGGCTTCTTTGCGTTCGATAAAATCCAGCTGCAGCTGCTCCTTAAGCTCTTCGGCAATATACAGGGGCGATCGGCGCAGCAGCTTGCTTAATGGAAAGCAAGGCAGTGTCATGTCACCCATGTCCGGTTGGGGCGGTGTTTCGAGCGAGAGGACGATATCCTCTTTAGGAATTGAAGGATAGATTTCCGATACTTGCTCGGCGATACGAATTTTGTACGCTTTCATGTGCATCCCTCCATCTTCTTTAAGCAGCAAAAATGCAAAAAGCTCCCGTCTCCAAAAGAGACGAGAGCCATACGGTCCCGCGGTTCCACTCTACGTGCTAACCCATGGGTTAACCGCTCGATTGTTGTAACGGTCATTGACCGGGCTTGCCTACTGCTGCAGGTTCGGCAAACCGTTTCCCGGGCCCGGTTCCTCCATGCGGTACGTACCGGTTTCCACCTTCCCCGGCTCGCTGTGACTGTCCGACACGGAATACTTTTCCCGTTCATTAACGTTCTTCTTATTATGGATTAAATTACCACGAAGAAAACGTCAATGCAAGCGATAAGTTTTTACTTTGCGAGTAAAACGGTCATTTCAAGCTCCTTCAAGTACGTTCTCGGCACCAGATCTTGAACGAGTAAACGAAGCTTTTGTTCCGGTTCCACAGGTGGAAATTCTCGAACAATGATGTCATTGTTGATATCGACGTAATATTCGCCAATCATTTCCACTAATTTACCATTTTCCATGAGTAACCGAAATGCCCATCCATCGTGGTCGGAGCGTTGCTCGCCAAGAGTTCGATAATATACCAGCGTTTTGTCAGGTAAATGCGTGATGCCACTCAATTCCAAGCTGCCGAGCTTTCCGCGCGGTACCAGTACCGGGGCTTCTGGTGTCGGCGTACGGTCCAGAGGCACTATCGACGTTTTTCTTGGCGGATCCTTCGGTACCGAATATGGACGAATCGTGATCGACTTCGGAATTTCACCTGTTATTTGCGAGCTTATTTTCCATGTATTGATGTTCAATTTTCCTTCATGCCAGCCTTTTCTCATCCCGCTATAAGTAAAATCAAGGAAGCGTCCATTTTCGTCCATGATCTCCATATCGATAAAACCTTCCCTTGCCTCTCCCTCTTTGGTCTCCCCGATTATACTAATAAAAGAATCCGAATAACTGATGTTCTTAACCGTGATTTGAATCTGATCCTGGCTGACGGTTATAAGCTCCACCGTACGAATCCCCGCCTTGAGCATCCCTAGATTCGTGCTGAATGTAAAATTCCATTGTCCTTCTTTGTTGACCATCTCCCCGTTCGCCAGCTCGTAACCAACTTTACCAATGGTTATCTGCATATCGAATGTTTCCGGCAGCCCCTTCAACAACATGTCGTCTGGATTAGTAAAAATAACCCCGGCATACTGATGATCATTGATCAGATTCCCATACCCTGCCGTTGCCGGGATACGCAGCCCGTTAAACCCGAGTTCGATATCGTATGGAGTCATCCCTCTCTTTACCGGTTCAGCCGTTTCCATCAAATAACTGACAATCAGCTCATACCCGTCATAGTACACCTCTGAGATGGTAATCTTAACGTCATTATCCATCACCGATTGCCGCACTTCGGTCGTCCTCCCCCCAAGATCGGGGTTTCGATCGTGAAAATAACCGATGAATTGAAAAACGGATTTCATCAGAAAGGACTGGGCAAGCGTTGCTGTATTAGGCAGCGAAACCAGCAGAATGAGAACGGTTAGGGCTGCAAGAACGAACCCGTATTTACGCTTGTATGTAAGCCTTTTAGATTTCTGCACGTGCCGCTCCGGGTACGTTTGCCCCCATATCCGGTTAAATGTTGCCGTTGGATATTCTCGATCCAACTTTTCCTTTAGAATGTTTGTTATTGTGGAATCTCGCACATCCATATGGCAATTAGCCTCCTATTTCACTAGATGGTGTCATTGCACATTCGGCTTCCGACAACTTCTTTCTCAATGATTTCAAAGCCGTATGCAGTCTGGATTTACAGGTACCGATTGGAATGTCCAAAATCTCGGCGATCTCTGTCAGCTTCAGCTCAAGGTAGTAATGGAGGTATATGACTTCTTTACTTTTTATAGGCAAGGCGTTGACCTTTTCCCATAATTGCTGGTTCGATTCTTCTCTTAGAATGGCAGCTTCCACAGATTCAGGTTCGTCTCCATGGTGTTTATTCCATATGCTCGACCAGTACGTTTTGCGCAGGGATTTTCTGACCGTATTCAGCGTAATTTTGTAAATCCAAGGCTGGATCGGTCTCGAAGCATCATAGTGGGGTAACGCCTTGAAGACTTGAATAAACGTTTCTTGGACAATGTCTTCGGCCATGCTCCTGGATTTGGTTAGAAACAATGCTAATCGGAACACGTAGGCTGACTGTTCTGCGTAGATTCTCTCCGCTTCTTCTTCGGAAACGTTCAATCCATTTCACCTCCCAAACTGTTTACTGTATATATCCTAGTTAAGCTGAAAAGGTTCGATTTGTTGAGTGACATCTTCAAAATGCAAATAAATGCAAATAGCTCCCATCTTCCAAAGAGACGAGAGCTTTGATGGTCACTAGATGTCACTCTACGTGTTAACATTCGGGGATGTCTACATGCTTCAGCATACATAATGTCAAGAGCAGGCTCACTGTGGGCAGTTGTTCGGTCTCTCGCTATTTCCCCACGGCCCGCCAAGTCACCCAAGCACTGATCGCATACAGCAGCGCGCTTACATAAAACAGCGCCTGAATGGTCAGCCAGTCGATTACATATCCGCCGATCATAACGGCAAATCCCGAAGCCACCGATGTCCAAAAATGATACGAACCGATCACCTTCCCCCGCTTTCCCTGTTCGGTATAATCGGCCAGCAGCAACCGTTCGCTCATTTTTTGCATCGCATTGCAAACGCCCATCAGCAGCTGCAGCGCTAACACCCACGCATAATGCTCCACCCACGGAAACAAAAGCATCGCAGCCATCATGCCAAGTGAGCTATAGGTGAGGAGCCTGATCCCATACCGGTCCAGTTTAGGACCGAGCAGCTGCGAGACAGCGGCGGAGCTGATCGTGAACACCGCAAACGCAAGGCCATACTTGGTGAAGCTGTTGCCCAAGTTTTTGAGAAATAGCAAGTAGTAAGGATAGATCAAGCCCGCAGCCAGCGTTACGATCGATTGCGACCTAATCAGCCATCGCCCCTTCACGTTTAGCTCCCCCTCTGTAATCATTGTAGAATTGGTTCATCAACAAGCCGTCACGATCGTACTCCTCCTTCTTACGGAAAAACTCTTCTTGCTTCGGGTAGGCCGACTGAAACTGGCCAAGCCGCGGATAGGCGATGTACGGCAAGTAGTAGGTCCCTCTATGCTCCAAAACCCGGTCAATAACAGCCTGCATACCGGAACGAACGCGAGCTTGCCCTTCCTCCGAGAGCGGGACGTTGTATAAACAGACGAGTGCGAACATGTCAGCCGTTGCATACGAAAGCACCGCTTCTTCATCCTGGTTTACATACCGTACTGTGACATTAAGCAGATTTAAGTCTTCCGTCTGAAGCACCTTGCGAAAATCGTCAATAAATCCTTCAAATTGGCTTACGGGAATAAAATATTCCTGAAGCACGTCGTTTCTTCCCGCCTGACGATACTCCATAAACGCCGACTCCGACCGCATCGCATTATTTCGCGTAATGAAGCTCCCTTGCCGGGTATCGAAGTAGGCCTTCTGCATCTTCCAGAACACGGCTTTCCCCCAACCGGAGAACCGGTTGAGATGAAATAAAAGCTTAGATGGAAGAACACCGCTTTCCCTCGTCTTTAACGCATCGTGTTCCTTCAATGACAACGAACGGTCCAGCTCATAATTGATGGCATACATCTCCGTTAACGGCTGATCCGGCGTTACGGATATCCGTGCCAGGTGCAGATGAATAGCGGGGTTCGTTTTCACTTGTTCCATAAAATAACGGCTGTAGCTCCCGACATCCATTTGATCGATGTGCATCCGGTACATTTCGTTGTCTGTTAATGTAAGCGTAACATCAAGAATAATGCCAAACAGTCCGTAGCCTCCGATGACCAGCGGGAACAGCTCGGGATTCTCGGTGCGGCTGACTTGAAGGATGTTCCCGTCCGCCGTAAGCAGCCGAAAAGCTTCCACACTCTTGATCAACGACCCGTTGCGGATATCGCGTCCATGTGCGTTTACACTGATTGACCCTCCGATCGTAAAAATGTTCTGCGACTGCATCGTCTTGACCGCAAGACCGTACGGGTTCACATAATCCTGAATATCTCCCCATGTCGCACCCGCTTGAACTCGTATCGTGCGATTTTGCGGATCGAAAGCCAGCACACGATTAAATGCGGTCATATCCACGACAATACCGTCTTTATAAAACGTATGTCACAAACAAAAAGCGCCACTGGATTCCTCCAATGACGACTCTGAGCAAACTGTTATGAATGACACATTTCGGCCAAGGAACCTCGATCATTTTACTTGCAGATTACTCAGGTATTGAACGATGCTAAAGAAGAGAATAACCTTCAGTGTAGCTGTACAATGTCATCTTTTTCAATTAATTGACTTTGCCGGAACCGATAAACGTTCCGTGTTCGAAATCCATCACGTTAATATCCTCGGTATTTCCATTCGAATCCGTACTCATGTACTCAACCTTCAACGCATCTTTCGCGAGTATCGTAAACGGTTCGGTATAGCTCGTCCAAATGCCGCCATTAATGCGATACATGGTTGATTGAATGCCGCTGCTATCGGATGCTGTAAGTGTAACCGTTAAAGCGCTGATATATCGTTCGCCTTTGCTGGAAGTTTCGTATACCGGCTGCACTTGGTATTTCGTGACCGGCGGCAGCTTGTCCGTTGTGGTTACAGGGCCATATGAAATATAGACAGGATCACTGTGTTTCTTTATATAATCTTTGACAGTCACGTAAACTGTACCGCCTTCAGGTTTGAGGGCTACTGAAAAATCAAGCGGGATATGAATAACAGTAGCATCTGGGTTTACATCCGCATACCCCAAATCAACAGGATAATTGGGGGAAATTTCAGTAGAAACCCAAATTCTTTGAATGTCCTTACGCACATTTTTGATAACGGCATATGAGATTCCCGGTTGATTATAAATGGTAATATCGCTTGCAGCGGGTGAAGTTGACTTGGAAAATGATAGGTATTCGATTTTTAAGCCATGCTCCGTCAGGTACTGAAGTTGTTTCAGGGTTTTCGAACCTGCGTAAACTTTCAAAGGATTATCTGTAATAATAATGTTTACATTAGGTAAGCGGCCATTTAGAAAGAGGTTATAAACAAGGGTAACATCCGTTATTTGGTTATATTCCAAATTCATACGGCTTATTCTGGGTAAATGTTCGATTATACTAAGGTCCGAGACATTATTGAAGCTTACATCCAATATACTGAGGTTTTTCAGGCTTTTAAGCGGTGAGAGGTCGGAGATTTGATTCATATTGTTACCGTATGGAGTGCTACGCAAATACAGATTTTCAAGGGATGTGGCGCCGGCAATGGGCGAAAGGTCAGTCATCTTAACGTTGCTAGCCATAAGAGTTTTCAACTTGCTAAGCCTGGATATCGGAGAAAAATCGCTGATTGGATTATCACTAATGGAGAGATAGCTAAGATTCGGCAAGTCCTTAAGATTCGAAATATCGCTAATCTGGCTACCTTCGAAATCAAGTTGCGATAGATTACCGAGTTTTGGTAGGGAGGGGAAGACGGTAAGATTCTTGTTAAATCCAATATCCAGTTTCTCCAGGGACGTTAGATTGGAGATCGGCGTGAAATCTGTAATCTCGTTGAATTTCAGTTCAAGCGATTTCAGGTTTTTGGCGTACTCCAACCCTTGCAGATTTGTGATGTGGCGATAGTTCCCGTTTAAAGCAGTGAGCTGCTCCATATCGGTGACGGAAATGCTGCCAGTGGGTTTGTTTAACACTGTTCGTACTGCCGACTCTAATTTGGTATCGGGGATCGTAACAACATCACTGCCCAAAGCACTGGGATGGTTGCCCTCAGCGGCATAGGCTGACGAACCGAAAGCGACAACGGCAAATGCTAGAACGGTACTAACTACGATTTTTTTGATCATGTACCTAGCTCCTTTATTCGTCGATTTTAGTTGTTGCTTTGTTGATTAGCTGATCTGAATTAATTCCCGGTGCCAAAAATCATAATTATCTCCGGGTTCCTTGAATATCCATGTTGGCTGCAGCGTTGTTTCCCTTACATCCAAAACTTCCAGGCAGGGCTCGATCCATTCTTTTTTGTTCTCCATATCATCATCCCTCCAAGTTTCATATATTCCAAATGTAGTATAAATATTGCGGAAAGAAAAAGCTGTCGAAAACTAAGGGTTAGATGTTAAATTTCGATTTAATATACCATTTTATGGTTTTTTCTGCTAATGTAAATCTTGCAGTCCAAGCATGCTTCAAACAATGGATTAATGCATTTTTACGCTGATTGGATTGTTGGCAAGCTGGAGATAGCTTAAGGTTCACTGGAAATCCGATTTCCAAAAATTATGTTTCGCATAATTTCCTTAACAAAAAAAAGCCGCATCTAAGCGGCTTTTCCTACATGATCCTTATAACACCGTCTCAATTGCGCTGCGCAGCGTTTCGTCCTCCGGCGTCACCTTCGGCGAGAAGCGGCCGGCAATATGGCCGCTGCGATCGATGAGGAATTTTTCGAAATTCCACGAGACGTCCCCGGCAGGCTCGGCATGCGTCGTTAAGTAAGCGTACAGCGGATGCTTGTCCTCCCCCAAAATAGCGACTTTGTCGAACAGCTCGAACGTGACGCCATAATTCCGCGAGCAAAATTGTTCGATCTCGCCGATCGTGCCCGGCTCCTGACCTCCAAAGTCGTTGCACGGAAAGCCCAAAATATGAAGGCCGCGCTCTTGATACGTCTCGTACAGCTTCTGCAGTCCGGCGTATTGCGGCGTCAAGCCGCACTCGGACGCGAGATTGACAATCAGCAGCGGCTTTCCTTCATAATCGGCAAGCGGCTTCGCCTGCCCTTTCGATGTCGTTACGGTTAAATCGTACAAACGACTCATGGTCCCCAGCCTCCTTCACCTTCTTCACAGCTTACCTATATTATAAGGAATTGGTCCCCAAACTCGCAAACGCTTGCATTCACTCGCCAATATATGGTATATTCGTTTTTCGTTTAGCTTGCAAATTCACTTAGGAGGTAACTGAAACGTGGAGACGAAGCTTCAAAGTGCCTATCAAGAAGAGCTGCAGCGGCTGGAGGAAACGAGCCGTCAAATCGATGCGCAGCTCAAGCGTTTGCAAGCAATTCCGCCTTACCGGGGCGACGACTTGACCGAGCAGTCGCTCGAAGCGGTGCGCGAGTCGGGGCGGCGTAATATGGCGAGGGCGATTGAAGAGCCGTATTTTGGACGGCTGGATTTTCAAGAGAACGGTCAGTCGGCCCCCGCCACGCTGTATATCGGCAAGGTTGGCGTGGACGACCCCGATACAAGCAAGCTGCTTGTAATTGACTGGCGTGCGCCCGTTGCGAGCTTGTTTTACTCGTTTACCGGAGGTTTGGAGCAGGCTGAGTACGAGTCCCCGGAAGGACTTGTCGCAGGACTCGTCTATTTGAAGCGGAACATCGTCATCCGCAAGCAAATTTTGCAGCGCGTCGTCGACACGTATGACCGTAGTGCGGGCGATCCGGCGGTCACCGACGAATTCCTGCTGTACCGGCTCGGCGAAAATAAAGACAACAAGCTCCGCGACATCGTATCGACGATCCAAGCGGAGCAGGACCGAATCATTCGCGCTGCGAAGAACACCGCCCTGATTATTCAAGGGGTCGCGGGCAGCGGGAAAACGACGGTTGCCCTGCACCGTCTTGCCTTCCTGCTCTATCAATACCGGGATCAAGTGCATGCCGAGAAAATGATGATTTTCGCGCCGAGCCGCATGTTTCTCGATTATATTTCCGGCGTGCTGCCGGAGCTCGGGGTCGGCTCGATTCAGCAAAGCACGTTCGCGGATTGGGCGCTCGATCTGCTGGACCACGAGGTGAAGCTGGCCGATCCGGCCGAAAGGCTCGCCGCCTGGTTCGCCGTGGGCCCGGAGCGCCCGCCTATCGACGACACCGCCCCCGGACGCTGGAAGGGCTCCGTGCGGTTCGTCCAATTGCTCGAAGACTGCCTCCGCAAATATGAGGCAGGCGCTTTGCCGGATACCGACTTTGAGCCATGGGAGCGCAAGAAGCTGCCCGCTGATACGATCCGTGGCTGGTGGGACGTTGAAAACAAGCATTATCCGCTGATGAAGCGCCGCGAACGCGTTATCGCCCGGATGAAGCGCTGGCTGGAGATGGAGCTCGATAAAGTTTGGGAAGCAAGCCGCCGCAAAGAGCTGAAGAAATCGGCAGCGCAAAAGCTGCGCGCCTACGAGAAGGCTTGGACGGCACTGACGCCGTTTGGCTTCTACAAGGCCTTGTTCGATGTGAAACAGCCTCCCTTCTACGCGACCAAGGAACTGTGTGCAGCGCTGCCGGAATCGCTAGCCTCCGCATCGGCGGCACAGTTCAAGAAGAAGCTGGTGCAGCCGGAAGACCTCGCACCGCTCGTCTATATCCGGGACACCTTCTGGGGCATATCCGGCGAGCATATGTTCGATCATACGGTGATCGATGAAGCGCAAGATTTTTCGCCGTTTCAGGTCGAGCTGCTGCGCCGCCATACGAAGAACGATTCGTTCTCGATCCTCGGCGACTTGTCGCAAGGTATTCATGGCTACCAGGGCATTCATGCGTGGGATGAATTCAGCTCGCTCTTTGAGACGGAGCGCACCGGCTATTTCGAGCTGGAACGTAGCTATCGGTCAACGATGGAAATCATCCATTTTGCAAACCATGTCCTGCAGGCCGGCGTCCCGAATGCGAAGCTGGCCGTGCCGGTGTTCCGGAGCGGCGAGCCGATCCGCATCCTCCGGGCCGCATCGCCGAAGCAAGCGGCAGCGGCGGCGGTTGCCGCCGTCGAACGCATCCGCGGCGGCAGCGCGCAGGCGATTGCCGTCATTACCCGCACGGAGAAGGCGTCCGCCCCTGTGTATAAAGCGCTGCAGCAAGCGGGAATTGAAGCTCATTTGATCGGCGCGGCCCAGCAGCATTACGGCGGCGGCGTCTCGGTCGTTCCGGCTTATTTGGCTAAAGGGCTGGAGTTCGATGCCGTCATCTTGTTCGGCGTCGATGCCGACGCATACGAAGCGACGCCGCAGGACGCCAAACTGCTCTATGTCGGCTGCACACGGGCGCTGCATGAGCTGGTGCTCATCCATGGAGCCGATCCTTCGCCGCTTCTGGCTCAGATTCCGAGTGAGCTCATCCAAATTCAAGAAGCCGGCGCGTAAGAGAATTCATGATCTGACTTCATATAACGAAGCTGCGGCAGATTCGGACGAATATGGTCCGGGGCTGCCGATGTTACATATAAAAGGGACCTCAATCTCCGAGAATAGAGAATTGAGGTCCTTTTGAGCTTAATAAGGCTTGCGGGTTGATTCGTATGGCGCGTTGTGACTTGCAGATGACGTGGGACGGATCGATCAACGCAAGGATTGTTCAATATGAGCTTGGATGCCGAGCTCTTTCATGTAGTTGCCGACCGTGCGCTCCGAGATCCCGACGCCCTCTTTCCGCAGCAATTGTGTGATTTTCGGGCTGCCGTACCGTCCCTCGGAATCGTGAAAATAGTACGCAACCCGTTCGAGAACTTTAGCCTTTCGTAATTCCAGCTCACTTGGCATAGCTTTCCGCCATTTGTAAAAGCCGCTCCGGGAAACTTGCATCACGCTGCACATCTTCTCCACACGAAACTCGGAGCGATGATCTTCGATGAATTGGAACCTTAGTTCCTTTCTTTGTCGAAGATGTGCAGAGCCTTTTAGAATCGCCAGTTCCTCCTGCAATTCCACGGAATGTCCACTTTAAAAGGTAGCCATACTTATAGAAACTTTTGGAAATATAGTTCAAAATGCTGTTACTGCTTTTCAAGTTCTAATTGTTTGAAAATCCATTGCACTCGATCAAGATAAGAGGCGGCATGGTTTGTGAATAGATGGTCAGTTTCATACCATACGATTTCCTTAGGGGAGCTTGCTGCTTCGAAAAATGCCTCCGCTTGCTCCCTCGATACAAATTCGTCGTTATGAGCAAATTGGAAAAATAACGATGAATTTGAAGTATTTTTAATGTAGTGAATGGCATCTAAAGGCTCCAAAGCAAAGATAAAATGCTCGAACTCTTCTTTTGATAAAACTTGCCTAACCAAATTGGCAATTGGATGGCCACTAGATTTATGCCACTGGGACACTCTGGAGAATCCGGCTAAAAGAACAAATGCCTTGATGCGTTCCTCAACACCAGCAAGGACTCCGCCCCATGTAGCTCCAAGACTATGTCCTACATAAATAAGTCGGTTTGGATCTACGATATCTAGGTTGCATAATAGATCTATTCCCCTTCGAAGGTCTACAACGATCTGTATGTAATTATGAATACTCGTTATTTCCTTCACAATTTGCATGAGTTGTTGTTCCTTGGAAAGCTGTTGCGTTGACTTGTTTCGAATCGAAGGTCCCGATATTAATAGAGAAACAATACCCTTCGAGGCTAGAGCCTTCGCTTCTGTTAAAAACGTCGTTCTATCGCCTTGGCCGGGATGCATAAAAATAACCGCCGGAAATGGATAATCATCTGTATCAGGAATAACCAAATATCCAGGGACTTGATCTCCATGTGGGCTTAAATACGACATGTCCTTCATCGTGTATCCATTCTCTTTACTTGTTGAAATTTCCGTATAATCCAGAGGCAATGAGCGATCATAAGCAAACATCTAAACCACTCCCTGTAATAATCGAATAAAATTGAGTATACAAGTATATTCTACCACTATTTGCCTGTTAACATTTTGAACAAATATTGAATTCAATGTGCAGTTGTTCGAACACTATACATTACTTAGCACGACAAAACCCCGATTCCTTGGCAGCAAACACCTGGAACCGGGGTCTTTACTTATTATTTAATTGCAGGATGCAGCACGTATCAGTAAGAAACAAGAATTCCGCCTTCACCGGCATAAGTGCCGATCACAGGCCCCATATCGGTAAAAATCACATCGCGGAACGGATAAACGGCCAGGATATCGGCCAGCACCTTCCGAGCCTTCTCCTCGCAGTTGCTGTGAGCGATCGCCAGCACCGCCTTCTCGAAGTCGTGCTTCACTTCGCCGATCCGTTCGATCATGCGCCGGATTGCTTGCTGCGAGCCGCGCACCTTGTCGACCACTTCGATCGTCCCCTCGTCGCTGCGCTTCATCACGAGCTTAATGTTCAGCATGGACGCCACCGCACCGCGGGCACGATCAAGTCTTCCGCCCTTAATGACGTTCTCCAGCGTTTCAAGGAAAACGTACAGCTTCGACTCGGCGACGATCGACTTTACTCGCTGCAGCAGCTCGTCGAAAACCATCCCGGTTCCGGCCCACTTTGCCGCCCGATAAGCGAGCAGACCGAGCCCGCCCGAGGCGTTCAAAGAGTCGACCACCTCAATCGAACCGCAATTCCGGGGCTGATCTTCGAGGAGCATGTCCCTGGCAATCACCGCATTCTGATACGTGGAGCTGAGGGCCGAAGAAATCGTCAGCACGAGAATGTCGGTCTCCGGGCCGGCTGCACGGTACGCTGCGGCAAAGTCATGCGGCGAAGGGCTCGCCGTCTTCGGCAGCTCCCGGCTCTCCCGCATTTTGTTATAAAACGCTTGAGCGCCGGTGTCTGCCGGCATCACCTCGTCGCCGAATCGAACCGTCAGCGGCACGATCCGAATGCCGAGCTCCGCAGCAAGCTCCGTCGGCAAATCGGCACCGCCGTCTGAAATGATGCAAATGGTCATCCAATGACCCCCTACTCTAGATGTTAGGAACGGCAGTACAAGATTCCGACCGTTTGCGGTCCGCAGTGACTGGATATGACGCAGCCCGCCTCGGCGAGCTCGACTTGCAAGCCGAATTCGTTCTCCAGCCGGGCCTTCAGCGCTAGCGCATCTTCAAGCGCCGAAGCATGCTCCAGAAAAATAAAATCGTCTTCGATCCGCTCGCGCTGCTCGATCAAATTCGCAAGGAGCTGCTCCAGCGCTTTCTCGCGCTTGCCGCGAATTTTGCTCGCCAAAATCATGCCCCCATCCACGACTTTCACGACGGGACGAATTTTCAGCAAACCGCCGATAAAGCTGGCCAGCGCCGAGCAGCGCCCGCCCTTGTGCAAATAGTCGAGCGTATCGATGACGAATTCGGCTTCCAGCCTTTCGCGCGCATCCAGAAGCATGCGCTCGATGTCAGCGAGCGGCAGACCTGCTTCTGCAGCGCGGGCCGCCTTCAAGGCCAGCAGCCCGACACACGTGGCCAGGTTGAGCGAATCGACGCAGACGATGCGTCCGGAAGGAAAATGCTCGGCGGCGAGACATGCGTTCTGAAATGTAGCCGACAGCTTGGAAGACAGCCCGACATAAACGATATCGCAGCCCTGCTCGATATATGGCTCGAACGCAGCGATGAACTCCCCCGGCGAAGGGGCGGCCGTCTTCGGCAGCTTGCCGCCGGACTCCACCTTTCGAAACAAATCCTCCGCCTGCAGGTTGACGCCGTCCAAATAATCCTCATCGTCAAAAATCACATGCAGCGGCACCATCTCGATGGCGTGACGGCGCCGCAGCTCCAAGCCCAGATCGCAAGTGCTATCAGTAAATACTTGAATGCGTGACATGTGACTCCACTCCCAGTTTCGATTAACTGCGATTACAACACTTTGCTCAGAAACTCCCGGGTACGCGGGTGCTGCGGCGCGGCGAACAGCTCGTGCGGCTTGCCTTCCTCGACGACCTTGCCGCCGTCCATGAACACGACGCGCGAGCCGACTTCGCGGGCAAAGCCCATTTCATGCGTAACGACGACCATCGTCATCCCCGCCTGAGCAAGCCCCTTCATGACTTCAAGCACCTCGCCGACCATTTCCGGGTCGAGCGCCGAAGTCGGTTCGTCAAACAGCATCACCTTCGGCGACATCGCCAGTGCACGAGCAATGGCGATCCGCTGCTTTTGGCCGCCGGACAAGGAGCCCGGGTAGCTGGACGCTTTGTCCTCCAAACCGACCTTGCGCAGCAGGCCCAGCGCTACGCTCTCCGCTTCCGCTTCGCTCAGCTTCTTCAGCTTGCGCGGAGCGAGCGTAATATTTTGCAGAACGGACAGGTGCGGGAACAGGTTGAACTGCTGGAACACCATGCCCATTTGCTGGCGCTGAATGTTAATGTCGTTATCCTTGCTCGTAATGAGCGTGCCGTCGAACCGGATTTCCCCTTCGCTCGGCGTTTCCAGCAGGTTGAGGCAGCGCAGAAACGTACTTTTGCCGGAACCCGACGGCCCTATGACGACGAGCACCTCGCCTTGCGGGATGTCCATATCGATACCGTTCAGCACGTTGTTTTTGCCGAACCGCTTATGCAGGTTGCGAACGGAAATCATGTGCGGTGCAGCCTCCCTTCCCAGCGGCTCAGCAGTTTCGAGAGCGTAAACGTCAAGACGAAGTACATGATCGCGGCGACAATAAGCGGTTCAAACGGCCTGAAAACAATACCCCGAACGGTATCGGCCTGATACGTGATTTCCATAATGCCGATGACCGACACGATGGACGATTCCTTAATGACCACGACCAGCTCGTTGCCAAGCGCAGGCAGGATGTTGCGGAACGCCTGCGGCAGCACGATGTGGCGCATCGCCATCCAATGCGGCATACCGAGCGACCTCGCAGCCTCCATTTGACCTTTATCGAGATTTTGAATGCCCGCCCGGAAAATTTCCGCGATATAAGCGCCGCTGTTCAGCGACAGCGTTAAGATCGCCGCCACGTAGTCAGGCAATTTAATATCGGCATAAGGCAGCGCGTAATATATCAAATAAATTTGCACAAGCAGCGGCGTGCCCCGTATAAACTCAATATAAGCCGAAGCCAGAAATTTTACCACCTTCACCTTGGACAGGCGCATTAAGGCCAGAACGACGCCGAGAATGACGCCGAAAAACACGGTGAATATAGACAGCACAATCGTCCACTGGGCGCCTTTAAGAAAAAAGCTCCAGTACTCTTGGAGAAATGAAAAATCCATCTCCGTCCTCCTTCGCATACTTTGAATTCACAGCTTGCTGGCGTTATACAAGCAAAAACGGAAAACAGCGTACATGCCGCCATTTTCCGCTTCCTTGCCTCATCCGGTCGGTGTTACTCTACCATATCGTTCGCTTTGGCCACGAATTCGTCGATCTTCTTCTCGGCATTCAGCTTCTCGAGCGTCTTGTTTACCTGCTCGAGCACCTTCGGATCGATGCCCTTCTTGAACGCCAATGCGGAGCCGCCGGTTTCGTCCTTCGGCTCGGCCGAGGAAATCGCCAGGTCTTTATTTTTATTCACATAGTTGTTGGCAACAGGCAGCTCGACGACAATGGCGTCGACGCGCTTCGATTTCAGCTCCGCCACGATATCGGAAATTTTGCCGAGCGACTTCAGCTGCGCGTTCTCGATTTGCTCTTGTGCGAGCTTTTCCTGAATCGAGCCCTTCTGCACGCCGACCGGCTTGCCTTTCAGATCGTCCAACGACTTGATTTTGTCTTTGTCTTCGGCGCGCACGACGATGCCCTGCTTCGCCATGTAATAGATGTTCGTGAAATCGACGTTCTTCTTGCGGTCCTCTGTCGGACTCATGCCCGAAGCGATCATGTCGATGTTGCCCGTCGCCAGCGCCGGGAGCAAGCCGTCAAATTTCATATCTTTAATTTCGAGCGTCAGTCCGAGGTCCTTCGCGATCGCATTCGCAATGTCGATGTCGAAACCGACGATCGTGTCTTTCCCATCAATCAATTTGTGGAATTCGTACGGCGGATAATCCGCGCTCGTGCCGACGATCAGCTTGCCCTTTTCCTTGAACGGGCTTGCCGGTGCGGCCGCCTCCTTGTTATCTGCTGCCGGCGCTGCCGCATTCGACGAAGCAGGCTGGTCCTTCTGTCCGCAGCCGACTGCAAGTCCCATCGTTAACGCCAGAGCGACAGCGGTTGTTGTGAGTTTTTTCATATCGTTTCTCCCCATCCCTATTTATTTAACACACGGTTGAATAATTATACGATGGGAATTAGTATACTAGAATCTTTACAAATGCTCAATGATATTTTTCAAGATTCGGATACGGCTGTGGGCCGAGTTGCAATCGGAATGGTAAAATGAAACTCGGTTCCTTCGCCGCGTTTGCTTTCAACGCAGATGGAACCGCCGTGCGAAGCGATAATTTCCTGGCATATGGACAGTCCGAGTCCAAGCCCTCTGCCGCTCTTCCGCGGGCTTCTTGCCGTTTCCCCCGTAAAGAAGCGGTCAAAGATGAACGGCAGATCCTTCTCATCGATCCCGCTGCCGTTGTCTCTCACCCGAATCTGCAGCATAGGCGCAGGCTCCCGTTCCAAATAATCGAGCGAAACGGTCAATACTCCTGCCGCTTCCGGCATGTGCCGAATTGCGTTCGCAAACAGGTTTGTGAATGCGGTGTTAGGTGAGCCGGGACGAAACGAACAAGCATTCCCAAAATGCCGAAAATCCTTATGTATCAAGGAGTTTCGCGGATTGGATTTTTTTCCAGAGAGCGCAGATATCCTGCCGATTTCAACAAAGTTAGTTGCGCTCGACTATCGCTGAGATAGACGAGGGAAATCCCCTCCAGTCTCGCCTATCTTTCTTCCGCGCCTATCTTCCATAGGAGGATAGGCAGAATGACAACCAAAAGCCACGATGACGCGGCAACAGGACTTCCGTTCGATGAAGCCGTACGGTTGTACTTGATGGAATGCAAATTCCGCAATTTTTCATCTGAAAGCATTCGCAAGTATCGCTACAGTTTAAAAAATTTTCAGGAATGCCTGGAGAGCCATCAATTAGAATGGTCTTCCCTGACACAGCGAGATTTAACCCATACGATCTTGCCCGATTTGCTCCAACAACTTTCCGTCAGAACCGTCAATTGCATCCTTTGCATTCTCAAGGACTTTTTCAAGTTTCATGTCGAGGAACAGCGGATTCCGGACAGTATCGCAGCGGATACCAAACTCTTCAAAATCGAACAGCAACTCATTCATACGTTTTCGGATGAGCAGCTTCAAGCGCTGCTGAGCCAGCCCGACCGTTCCACCTTCACCGGCTATCGCAATTATATCATGATGCTTGTCTTGCTTGACACCGGAATGCGTCTAAAGGAATTAGCCGGGCTCCGTATCAAAGACGTCGACTTTACGGAACAAATCATCCGCATTCAGATGGGAAAAGGACGCAAGTCAAGAACCGTGCCGATCCAACGAATTTGCATGAGGCAACTGCAGCTCTACTTGATGGAACGCGGTTCCGAGGCACACGATTTCCTCTGGACGAATTTGGACAATCGGCCTTTTGAAGCAGCCGGGATTCGCGCGATGATGGCCAGATATTGCAAAAAAGCCAAGATCGAAGGCATTCAATGTTCCTGCCACACCTTCCGGCACACGATGGCAAAGAAGTACCTGTTAAATGGAGGCGATATTTTTACCCTGCAGCGCATTTTGGGCCACGCCAAAATCGAAACGACGCGCTATTATGTGGAGTTGTTTTCCCGGGATCTGCAGGAACAGCACGAAAAATACAGTCCGGTGGAAAACATGCTCGAGGAGTTTCCTGATTTGATCGATGCTGAGGAGGGTAATCCAAAATGACTGTGAAACGACGCCAAAACGTGCTGACAACCGTTGACCATAGCACGATCAAACAGCAAATGAAATGGGAAGATCTCGTCCATGCATTTCTTCGAGATGTAAAGGCCAGAAACCTTTCGCCGCGTACTTCGGAAAGTTATGAAGAATCTCTGAAACGTTTGAAGCTTGCTTTTGATGAGCAAAAAATTCCCTTGGATGCGTTCAGCATAACCACGCAGGATATCAAGGAGTATTTTGTTGCCTACATGATTGATCAAGGCAAGTCAAGCAATACAGTCAACAGCCGGATCAAAGCGTGCAAAGCCTTCTTTCATTATTTGTATCGCGAAGGATGGATCAAGCAGAATTTGGCGGAAGAGTTGCATACGGTGAAATCGGAAAAGCTGATGCTGCAAACGTTCAACAAAGAACAGGTCGCCGCGCTGCTAAACCAGACCGAACGAAAAACATTTACCGGCTACCGCGATTATACGATGATGATGGTGATGTTTGAAACGGGGATGCGTATTGGAGAGTTGATGAACCTGAAGATCGGCGATATTTTGTTCAAAGAACAAGAAATCCGGATTACAAAGGGAAAAGGCGGAAGATCAAGGAGAGTACCGATCCAAAAAACATGCTGTAAAGTGCTTCGCAAATACCTCGACATTCGAGGTGACCTGGAAACCGACGCGCTGTTTGTTAGCATTACCAACAGTCCGCTCGGCTCGCGAACGATGCAGGAAAACATGCAGGAGTACGGCAAAAAGGCCGGCATAACGGGCGTTCGGGTTTCCCCGCATACCTTCCGCCATACCATGGCGAAATGTTACATTTTAAACGGCGGCGACGCATTTACCTTGCAAAAAATCCTTGGACACGCCACGCTGGATATGGTTGAGTACTATCTGGAATTATTCAGTTCAGACATCAAGAAGCAACATCAAAAATATAGCCCGGTGGAGAATATGAAACTCCCATCTGCCCTATGAACCGTACTATTCGAGCTAAACGGCGACTATTCCCTAACGGTTAGCTACGATGACCTTCGATGAGTCAACAACTGAAAAGCATTTTTTATGCATTGCCCCTTCTGCAGACAGCACGGCGGAAGGGGCTTTCCCTTTTATTAGGTTATTAGGGAAGCTGCAAAACTTGGATACAAACTTGTTGTAATTATTTAGGGCTTGCTGAACAAGATTCGTTCCATTTACACCCAACGTAAGTCTCTAAACCC
>NZ_JBHLWN010000125.1:0-51876 GCF_042432825.1 Paenibacillus chartarius
TGTAAAATTTTTCAATAATTAAGGTTTCGTCTGTTCTGTGAGGTTTCTTGCAACGCTAGTGGTCCCTTCCGGCCAATCGCCAGCGGTGGCGAAGGCGCCGAGGCCGTATTGCGTGGAGGACAGTGCCGCCTCGAGCACCGACTCGGCGATCGGAACCTGGAAGCGCGGATCGGACGCTTCCGTATGGACGCGGTTGGCATCCGCTTCGTCTCCGATGGTCAGGACGGTTGTCACGATGCCGCCATTGACCACCAGATTCCAGTTGCTCGGGTCCACCGTCCACCAGGCATTGTTCTTGGCTCCGCCCTGCAGGTATTCGTACTTCGCGTTGATCAATACTTCCTGAATCATTTTGGCGCGGAGACGGTCGCGCTCCTGCTGCGTCAACGCATCGTACAGCCAGTCATAGCCGATGGAAGCCACGACCCCCATCTCCGAAATGCTGAGGAAATTTTTGGCGCCGCCATGCCAGTCCTTATAATCCACCATTACATTCAACTGATTGATAGCGGGAACCGAATATTTGGTATCGCCTGTCAATTGGTACATGAGGGCGAGCAATTCAATCCGCGGCCTCAGATCATCCGCCAGATTGACGATATTGATGTTGGCGCCCGAGCTGGACGTACGGTATTCGAAGATCTTGCCATCGGCGGCTACCTTGTCCGCCTCGACCTTCACTTTGGCGTACCACTCCTGCATGATCGGGTCTGTCTGAATAAGCCCGCGAATTCGCGTAAAGTCATCGCCTGTGGCAAACAACCGGGGGTGAGCCGACCCGGGCGCCGAATGCCTGGAGACGAGAGAAGCGATCATTTCCGCCCCCGGCAGGCCGACATAAACGACGACCTTGGCGCTGGCCGTATGGCCCTGTCCGTCGGATACTTCGATCTGAAAAGCGTCGTAGCCCGTATAACCCGCCGCAGGCGTATACGTCCAATCGCCATCCGACTGAACGGCAGCGCTGCCGTGCTGGGGCTGGGATGCCTGGTCCGCTTTGAGGGCGAACGTTAACGGGTCGCCATCCTTGTCTTTGGCCGTCACGCGACCCGACACGACTTGACCCCGAACCGTACCTACGTTGACTTGCAGCGTATCCATGGACGGGGCATCCTGCTGCGACCCGACATTGACCTGGATGACCGAGAAAGCAAAGTGATCATGGCCGTCGGCGATCAGCAGCGTGAACGTATCCGCTCCGTTATATTCGGCATTCGGATAATAGGTCCATGTTCCGTTGTCGCGCGCTGCGACCGTACCATGCGACGGTGCCAAAAGCACGGATGCGGTAAGCGGGTCTCCCGCTGCGTCGGTTGCCAGTATCGGACGGCTGATCGATTGATCCTCGTTGACAACGACGGTTTCGTCGGAAGCGGTAATGTCCGAATCCGTCCCTACAACGACGGCATAAGTTGCAGAAACTTGCGGGTTTTCTTTTGCTTTTACGCTGATTGCAGCGATGCCGGGAGCGACCCCCCTGACCGTAGCCTTGGAGGGATCGGTTCCATTCGCCTCTACGACGGCTACCGCCTCATTCTTCGATTCCCAGGATACGACCGGATTGGTGGCGTTCGCGGGCAGCACCGTTGCCGTCAAGGCCACGCTCTCGCCGACGCCGATCAATCCCTTGTTTTTATCCAATTGGATGCCGGATACCGGAACCCACGGAATCACCTGGATATCGTCCGCCCACAGCGTACCGGTACCGAGCTCGAAGGCAACCTCAAGCCGCGCTTTCGTGGCGCCCGCAGGGACCGTGACGATTTTTTCGTAATAGCTCCAGCCGTCCGCGCCTGTCGTTCCGATGGCGGGAAGCTTCTCATAGACATTGCCGTCCTTCGAAATAATCGCATTGTTATTATCCTGGTAGACCAGTCGCAGGCTGACATTCGTACCGCCGTTCGCCTGCTTGAGCCAGCCGCCGACCCGATAGCTCTTGCCGGCTGCGGCACCAACGATATTGTTGTACAGAACCGCCTTTCCTTGGGAGGAAGCTTCGATCTTGAACGACTTCGCGCCTTCCTTCTTCACCGTCGAATCAAGCGATAATTGAGGATGGGTCCCCGTGCCGAAATATTTGGTCCAGCTGTCCGGTTGGATCCCGTTCAGCCAATCCGTCGAGGTGGCAGCGACGGTCGTCTCGAACCCCCCGTTGGGAAAAGCCCCCGACACAATCACCGTGTAAGACTTCGACCAGCCGCCTTCCGCGGACGCAGCGGTAATGACCGCTTGGCCATCCGCTTTGGCGCTGACCTTGCCGGATGCGTCGACGGCGGCAACCTCCGGCTGGGAGGACGACCAGTACACCCGTCTATCCGTCGCGTTCGAGGGGGCGGCATACACGGCATGCGTTACGCTTTCGCCGGGATTGAGGGCTTGATAAGCAGGGACGTCCCCGATGAGCCCAGTAACGGGAACCCATGGCGTTAGCTGCACGTCGTCGAACCAGGCTTTTCCCGTTCCTTTCTCATAATTCGCGTATAAGCTGGCCCCGGTCGCACCCGAAGGCGCTTGAACGAGACCCCCGTAGTTCTTCCAGGGCTGCGTGCCTTTCACGGCTGTCGCCGGCAAGTATTCCGTGCTAATCGCAGTCCCTCCCGAACCGCTCCATTTCAATCGGAGAGAGGCTCCGGTGCCGGTTAGCGATTCTGTCGCGATCAGGCTGCTCCAGCGATACCAATGGCCTTCGGTCACCGGCATATTATACTGCACGGCGGAAGCATTGCTGTTAACTGCAGCACTGATGCCGAGCGAGCGGCCTCCTGCTCCGTATACGGCTTCATCGACCGTAACGACCGGGCTTCCGTAAGGGGTTAAAGCCGACCAGAAGGAAGGGGTCTTATTCGTAAAGCCGTTCTGCGATCCGCTTGTCACCGTTTCAAAGCCGCTGTTCTTCACAAGCCCGGCAGGGGCTACCGCCACGAGGTAGGAAGCCGTATAACCGCCTTCGGCCGAGGTGGCTGTAATCGTGGCAAGGCCCGGTGCAACCCCGGTAATCGCGCCTTGTGCGTCAACGGTCGCCACGCCGGGAGCGGACGAAGCCCAGCTCAAGCTGGGATTGGACGGATTGGCGGGCGCGAGCTGAACGGGTGCCTGCTTCGTATCTCCGACACGGATCATGGCCCCCTGCTCTTGAAAGGAGAGACCCTTCAGGGATGTCCATGGTTTGAATTGAATGTCGTCAAACCAGGCGTAGCCATAAACCTGGTTGTAATCGAGATCGACTCTCGCCGTGACGGCCCCCGCGGGAGCAATCGTTGCCGTGGCGTAGCTGGGCCAGTCCGTTACGGTGCCCCGGACCGGTTTAGTGGAAGGAAGCAAATAATCCATCCGCAGCACCTGCCCATTCGAGTTGAGGTAGGCAACCCGGATATTGACGCCGTAAGCGGTGGTCGCTCCTGTAATCTGCTGGGTTTTGAATGCGCCGGATAACCGGTATTCCTGGCCGGGAACAACCGGAATATTCCCTTGATACACCGTTAACCTGCTTCTGTTCGGTGCAGGCGAGCTGATCTTTACAGAACGGCTGCCCGCACTCGCGTGATACGTTTCCACAGTGACCGTCGGGGCGACCGGCGTGTTTGCCGTGTCCACCCAGATCAGCCAGTTGGCTGCCCTTCTCGTTGTCCAGCCGAGTTGGGAATCTGTGGTGTAGGTCTCGAACGAGCTGTTCTGGATCAGATTCTCTTCCGCTGCCTGTGCGGAAGGAGCTCTCGCCGGGCCCCAGCCGGGAGGAAACAACCAGCCAAACGTCAACATAACGAGCAGGACCAAGCAAAGTCTTCGAAGCATTAAAAAACCACCTTTCCTATTAGTTTTGCGCTATGGCAGCGCATACAAATACGATAGGCGGTTTGCTTATCCATTTCTATAAGTAGATCTCAACAACGGCAAACCCGTTTTCTTCTGGCATACAAACCGTTTTTCACAATGGCTAACCCGAGTTATGGTGAGGGATATGGAATTGTTATTGTGCATGTATTGATGAGAGACTTTTATGTGTTGTAATGAAGAAAACGAGTCTTTTCAAGGATTTTCAGTGATTCCTTAAATTTCCATTTAGACATCCATACGGCTGACGCGGCACCATCAGAAGGATAAAAAGGGATCTTCGTTGAAGTAACTTTTACGGCTGGCTAAGGGAGGTCGCGTCTTCTTGGTGCCGCGAGCCCGTGAATTAGACAAACCCCAGCGACCAGGTGCACCACAGATTGTTGCTCCTCTTCGGAAACACGATTAACCCGGATGGTTGTTGCACGAGTCAGGACGAACCCGCAAGGGCCAAAAGTTGCGAAGCGCCTTAGTTGAAGCGGCAAGAGGGGCCGCTAGAGCAAAAAAACGTATCTATCGAGCCAATATCATCGCATTGCTGCCCGACGTGGAGCGAGCCGAGCAGCGGTTGCTGTGACGCATAGCATTCTAACCATTGTTTATCATATATTGACTCGGAAACAACCGTATATCGAACTCGGCGCAACGTATTATGAAGAGCGCAAGCGCGATACAGTCATGAAGCAATCCATTAAGAAACTGGAATCTTTAGGGTACAAGACAGCAATCGATTCTGTAACTGATTAATCCGATATCGGATCGTGATAGGGCAGCCGGGTCCATTTGAAAAACAAGGATTTGCCAGGTTTAGTTTTATATTGTCTTTTTTAAAGTTACTGCGAGTTAATTTTCAGGATAGAATAAAAGTTTTGAAATGGGGGATATAAATTTGTTGCATTGGTATTACAAATTAAACTATGAAATGAACACTACGCTTCTCGAAGTTGGTTAAGCAGTAAACCATCCTTGCAGATCAATTCTTGCATGAAGTACCAAGAGGAGGCAGCTTGTTGTAATGCCGTTGCCGCGGCATCCCCATTAGCATGTCGACACCAGTGCGTGTACACGCCTTATTAGCCGCCGGGGCTTCTTGTTGAAGCCGCAGCCTCCAGATCGTCGCCGGTAATCTCGCTGTCGCTGTAACGCGCCTTATAGTAAACTCGGATGAGCTCCGCCGTTTCCGCATCGTTTGCATGGCGCCGCAGCTCCTCAGGCGTTAAATTCGGCGGGATCGTCCCTCCCCGTTCCGTCCAGGCGCGAAGCCACTGCCGATACAAGTAGCGGATGCGGGCCCGGTTGTCGGCCTGATCCCCCCAGCGCTCGCGTCCGGCACGCCTCTTAAACAACCGTCCCAGCCACCCCTTCCCAGGGCTCCCGCTGTCAAGCCGTTCCGCAGGCGGAAGATCGGTCTCTTCGTCGACATATCCGGTATCCCGGTCGATTGCGTTCATGCGTCCGAAGTAAGAGGCCAGGCGGGCAACTATGCGGAGCATGGCACGGATAATCGCTTGTCTGCGGCGGTACGTCTCGCGAAGCGCAAACCAAACAGCAGCTATGAGCAAAATGGCGCCGATGCCGTACAGCAAAACATCCAGCACATCGCTCAGCCAGCCGCGTTCACCGGCGGGCAGCGTCGGCGCAGCGGCTGGCGGCTTCGGCTCGTCCGGAAGCGGGGGAGGCGGTTCGCTATGACTTGAAAATAGCCACTGAAGTACGCTGCGTACCATGCTCCATACCCAATTCCCCATCGCGCCCGCAGCCAAGATGGTTACAGCCAGCGCAGCAGCCAGCGTAACCGTAACGAACAACCGATTGTGCCTGCGTGTAGAAGCGGTTACGGCTCCGCGTTCGGACGAAAAGATCTCCCGCTGCAGCATGCGCCGATTCAGTGTGAACAGCAAAACCGCCAAGCTGAAGACGCCCATCGCGGTGAGCAGAGGCACATAGGGGATCCATTCAGGGAGGCGGCTTGCGACAATCGATCCGATGCCATAGCAAGCGATTCCTATGGTGTATCGTTGCACGACGGCAGCTCTAGCCGCCGCCCCCGTGACAGCAGCTCCCCGCAGCACCGCTACACAGGCCGCAAGTGCGAGCAGCGCAACCATCCAAGCAGGCTTCCCGCCGCCGAACACTGCCGCATGGGCCGCTGCCGGCGGAAGCGCTGCTACTAGGCGTAACCACCGGCGCTTTGTCCCGTAAGCGATCCCCGTACCGCACAGCGCCAGCAGTGGTAAGGTGAAGAGCCACAGGGCCCGCCAACGTTCGTCAGGCAGCATGTACAATCCCGCCGCCAGCCATACCGGGACGAATAGCAGCTGCTCAATTATGGCGTCACGCCAGCCTTTAAGCGCTCCGTGAAGAACGCCAGCTTCCGCTTGCTCATGAGGATGCTGCATCGCGCGTCCCCTCCCCGCCCGGTACGTACATGATCTCAACTCCGTTGCCGCGCCGCCGCAATTCATCGATCACAAGGTCCATACCGCCGTCCGTGTGACATGTAATCAGCAGGAAATCGGCGCCTTGCGTCCCGGCGTCCAGCTCGCAGCGCAGCAGTTCCGGGAAGCTCATAACCGATTCGAGCTCCAGCTTCGCCATAGAATCCAGCAGCGTCTTTAATTGCTCCGTTCCGCCGCCCGGCTCTTCCCGGACCGGCCACTTGAGCGTACAGTCCGCTACCCAGCCATTGCTTAGAAAACCGGTGTTCACACCGACGCCTAGCGCGTAGTGGGCGACCGAAGCGGCATACCGTATCGCCCGTTCGATCCGGGGAGGATCGGTAACCTGCTTCCACATCGACTCGCTTACTTCTACATTTAACACGATCCAAAGCCGATGATCCGCCGTATAGTCGCGTTTGTGCACCTGAAGCTCTCCGGTGCGGGCAGTCGCCTTCCAATTCACCGATCGGAAACTGTCGCCAGGGCGATACTCCCGAGTGCCCGTCGTCAAGAACGGGTCCTCCATCATCCATCTGCGCACTGTGATGTCCCCGAGCCAGCTATGGCTCGGCAGCGGCAGCTCGCTCATCGGCAGGGGCTTCGGGTATACGAGCAGCTGCAGGGAGAGCGGGCAGCGTTTCGACACGTTCATCAGCCCGAACGGATCGCCCGCCGTCATCGTCGCCGATTCGAGACGGTACCAGCCCCTTGCCGCGCAGCGCACCCGATGGCGTCGGGTAATCAGCTTATAAGGCCGCAGGCTAAATAAGCTGATATGATTCTGCAATATGTCGCCGCTGCGAATATCGAGGCTCGCCTGACGTTCGAACACCAGCCGCCCGGACAACAGCGATTCGAGCCGAAGCCACGGCAGCGGAAGCAGCTTCCGGTTGCCGATACGTTCGATCATCTCGATCGAATCCCCTTCATAGGCGGATCCGGTCGAGAATTCCCGCTCATAAGTGACGTCCCGCAGCGCCTGACGCCGGTATAGTAAAGCAAGAACAGCTATTGTGCCCAGCGTAATCAGGAACAGCATATGAAGCTCCATATGAACCGACCGCCTCCCAACGCCTTCTAACTGCGCCCTATTTGCTCGGCGGGTACCTCGATTCCCTCCAGCACGCGAAGTACGATTTCCTCGCCGCGTTTGGCATTAAGCCGCATGCCCTGGTGCAGCACGATCCGATGGGCCAGTGTCGCCACAGCTACCCGCTTCACGTCATCCGGGGTAACGTAATCCCTGCCGCTGATTACGGCGTATGCCTGAGCCGCCCGCAGCAGCGCCTGGCTGCCTCGAGGGCTTACGCCCAAAGCCACATCCGGGTGACGCCGGGTCGCTTCTGCAATCTGCACGATGTAAGCCAGCAGATCGTCATGAACGGCCGTCGACATGGCGAGCCGCTGCGCCGCCGCAATGGCCTCCGCCGTTGCAGCCGGCTCCAGCTCATCCAGCGGATTCGCGTCGCGGAACCGCTTCAGGATGTCGATTCCTTCTTGAAAGCTTGGATAGCCGAGTCCGATTCGCATCAAGAAGCGGTCCATCTGCGCTTCCGGCAGCGGGAACGTGCCCTGGTGATCGACCGGATTTTGCGTCGCAACGACGAGGAATGGTGCTTCGAGCACATGTGTCTCCCCGTCGATCGTCACCTGCCGCTCCTCCATGCATTCCAGCAAGCTCGATTGCGTCCGCGGCGTAGCCCGATTGATTTCGTCGGCCAGCAGCACGTTCGCGAACACCGGTCCCGGCCGAAATTCAAACCCGCCTATCCCCGGGTTATAAAAGTTAATTCCAACGATATCCGATGGCAGCAGGTCCGGCGTGAATTGGATTCGTTTGAACACCCCGCCAAGCGTTCGCGCCAGCGTCTTCGCCAGCATCGTCTTGCCCGTGCCCGGCACGTCCTCCAGCAGCACGTGACCGCTCGCCAGCAGCGCGGTTAAGAGCAGATCCACCGTCTCTTCCTTCCCGACTACAACTTTTCCGGTCTGCTGGCGCATGGCCTGCAGCATCCGATACACATCCTGTCGTCCCAACGCCATCCTCCGCTCCTCCTTCTGCCTTCCGCCTCAAGTTCCGCTTCGTTATTATTGTAAACGATTCCAACTGAGCTGACAAAGAAAAAGACTCCCTCGCTGCCCGCCCATTCGAGCGGGGGCCAGGCGAAATATTTCTCGTTATCCCCCTTCCGCCCTTACCTCCCCTCGCGCTTGCGATATTCCGATGGAGTCACGCCGAAGTAACGCTTAAACACCGTAATAAAATAGCTTTGGCTGTGAAAGCCGACTTCCAGCGCAACGCTCATCACCGTCGATCTGCCTTCCTTGAGCAAACCGGCCGCTTTCTGTACCCGAACCTGGTTCAAATAATCGAGCGGACTGAACGTCGTCATTTCCTTAAAAAAACGGCACAAATACGACGCATTGACCCGGACGAGTGCGGCGAGCTCGCTCAGCCGGATCGGCCGGCTGTAATGCTCCTGAATGTACTCGATAACGAGCTTGAGGCGCTCCAGCTTCAGCTCCTCGGCCGGGCTCACGGATTGCTGCCGGCGCCGCTCTCCCATCGCAATGAGCTTGGCCACCATGAGCTGCAGCAGTCCTCTCGTCATCATTTCGTACACAGGCGCCGCATTATGATTAATCTCGAACACCTGATCCAGCAATTGCAGGATCGATCGCTCCTCTTCGCTGTCCCCCGTCAGCCGGACGGGCACAACGTGCTGCCGGCGAAGAAGCGGGCGCACATAGCGCTCCTGTACCGGATCGATCGGACCATGGGAGAGCAAATCCGCATGGAATACGACGGCGCGGAACGAACAGCGGCTGGCGTCTGCAACGGTCCCGGAATGAAGCTCCCCGCCGTTCACGAATACGGCTTCCCCCGCTCCCAGCTCGTACTCGCTGAGGTTCACTCTCATCACCGCTCTTCCTTCGGTAATCATAAGAAACTCCAGCTCGTCGTGCCAATGCAGCTCGAGCAGCTGCTGGCCGGGCTCACACGTGATTTCGTATACACTGACCGGGAACTGCGGCGAGCCGTGAATCCGGTCTTCCTTAAGCTGAGGCGTGTTCATGCTGCCGGCTGCACTCCTTCCCGCACTGAAACATGTCAATATCTTGATATAATTTGGCAAAATCTCGAATGAATCGTGAACTTAATATCAATATTATTATAAATAAATTATGCACCTGGAGGTAGATTCGAGTTGAAGTTTTCTCATGGCTATTGGATGCCTAAGGAAGGGTATACGATTCAGAACCCGATCGACGTTCGTGAAGTGAACACGAGCGGCGGCACCGTTACGGTCTATGCGGCGACCCGTCAAGTTCGGCACAAGGGCGATACGCTGAACGGCGCAATGCTGACAGGCGAATTCAGCTCACCGATGCCCGACGTCATCCGCGTCAGATGGACGCGGCATGCAGGAATGCGGCAAAGGGGTCCCGCTTTCGAGCTTCACCAGCTTCAAGATGGAATCGCTTCCACAGAGCAAACGCCCGACCACGTTACGCTGACCAGCGGCAGCTTGAGCGTCAAGCTCAGCAAGCGCGGCACATGGGGAGCGGAATTCGCCTATGAAGGCCGGCGGCTGACCGGGACGAGCCATCGCGGCGCCGCTCATATTACGACGGCGGACAAAGCCGTATATGTCCGCGAACAGCTTGA
This sequence comes from Paenibacillus chartarius, assembly GCF_042432825.1. Lineage (NCBI taxonomy): Bacteria > Bacillati > Bacillota > Bacilli > Caryophanales > Paenibacillaceae > Paenibacillus > Paenibacillus chartarius. The sequence continues at coordinate 9,943 of NZ_JBHLWN010000125.1, forward strand.
TCTCGGGGTCGGCGAAACGATATACGGCCTCGGCGAGCGGTTCACGCCCTTCGTCAAGAACGGACAGGTCGTCGACATCTGGAACGAAGACGGCGGCACAAGCAGCGAGCAGGCCTACAAGAACGTTCCTTTCTATTTGTCGAGCGCCGGGTACGGGGTGTTCGTCAATCATCCGGAGCATGTTTCGTTCGAAGTCGGCTCGGAGGTCGTCTCCAAGGTTCAGTTCAGCGTTCCCGGCGAAAGCTTGGAATACTTCATTATCGGCGGCCGCAGCCTGAAGGACGTGCTCGGCAACTATACCGCGCTCACGGGCAAGCCCGCCCTGCCGCCGGCTTGGTCGTTCGGCCTTTGGCTGACGACTTCGTTCACGACCGATTACGACGAAGCGACGGTGAACAGCTTTATCGACGGCATGGCCGAGCGCGATATTCCGCTTCATGTGTTCCATTTTGACTGCTTCTGGATGAAGGAATATCAATGGACCGACTTCCAGTGGGATCCGAAGATGTTCCCGGACCCGGCCGGAATGCTCAAGCGCCTGAAAGACCGCGGACTCAAAATTTGCGTTTGGATCAATTCGTACATTGCCCAGAAGTCGCCTCTGTTCCGGGAAGGAATGGAGCGGGGGTATTTGGTCAAAACGCCGGAAGGCGACGTATGGCAATGGGATCTATGGCAGGCCGGCATGGGCCTCGTCGATTTCACGAACCCCGAAGCCGTCGAATGGTACAAGGATTATTTGCGGCGTCTAGTGGACATGGGCGTCGACTGCTTCAAAACCGACTTCGGCGAAAGAATTCCGACGAATGTCGTCTACTTCGACGGCTCGGACCCGATGAAGATGCACAACTACTATACGTTCCTGTACAACAAGGCCGTGTTCGAGGTGCTCGAAGAGAAGCTGGGCAAGAACGAAGCGATGCTGTTCGCCCGCTCGGCAACGGCCGGAGGCCAGCAGTTCCCGGTTCATTGGGGCGGCGACTGCTCGGCCAACTACGATTCGATGGCGGAGACGCTGCGCGGGGGGCTGTCGCTCGGACTGTCCGGCTTCGGCTTCTGGAGCCACGACATCAGCGGCTTCGAACGGAAAGCGCCGCCTGACATTTACAAGCGCTGGGTCGCGTTCGGCCTGCTCTCGTCCCACAGCCGCCTGCACGGCAACGAGACGTACCGGGTCCCTTGGCTGTTCGACGAAGAAGCGGTTGACGTGCTGCGCCATTTTACAAAGCTGAAGTGCCGCCTCATGCCGTATTTATTCTCGAAAGCGGTGGAAGCGACAACGACGGGGCTGCCGGTGATGCGCGCGATGGTGCTTGAATTCCCCGCCGACCGGAACTGCCGCGGACTCGACACCCAGTATATGCTGGGCGACAATTTGCTCGTCGCTCCGATCTTCAACGACCGCGGGCTCGCCTCCTATTATGTGCCGCAAGGACGATGGACCGACTTCTTCACCGGAGACGTACGCGAGGGCGGGCGATGGTACGAGGAGGAGCACGGCTACATGACGCTGCCGCTGCTCGTCCGGCCTAACAGCCTGCTGGCGGTCGGCACGAACGAGCAGAAGCCCGATTACGATTACGCTGACGGCGTAACCCTGCATCTGTTCGAGCTGGAGGACGGGGCAAGCGCCGAGACGACCGTATGCAGCGTCGGCGGCAAGCCGGAGCTGACGGTCCGCATCGAGCGGTCCGGCAGCCGCATCAGCATCGATCGCAGCGAAGCCCCTGAAGGCGGCAAGCCGTTCTCGATCGTGCTGCGGGGTATCCGGCATGCCGCTTCCGTCAACGGCGGAACGTGGGAGCTCGGGAAGCACGGGATCAGCGCCAGCTTCGCCCAAGGCGCCTCCAACATGACCCTTGAACTTTAAGCATACCGAGCAAGGATTGCCGACGGCAGTCCTTGCTCGTCTTTATCCCGTGAAACTGCGTATGACAACAAACTTAAGGAAGGATGTGCGGCCGCTTGGGGTCCACCTCACTCCACCGGCGGCGCTCCCGTCTGTATGAATACTTGACGCTGAAGCGCCGCATTATTATTTTGTTTCTCGTCAGCTCGTTCGTTCCGTTCGCCGGTATCATCGCCATTTCGTATGTGACCATATACTCCATTGTGACAAACAAGCTGCAATCCGGGATGCAAAGCAATCTGCGGCAAGTCGAGCTGTCGCTGCAGAATACGATCACGAACCTCAACCACGTTTCGCAGCAGCTCGTCCCCCAGCAGCTCGCTTTCGAAGGCTCCGCCGGACAAAAGCTCGGTCAAATTTTGTCCGCCGAGCATCCGTTCGAGAGGCTGAAGCTCACCGAAGAGCTCGGCAATGAGATCTCGACGATTACGTTCACCAACCCCTCTATCGGTCTGACGATGTACGTATTTAAGGACGATAACAGCTACCGGTTCGAGAATCTGGCGGTGAAAGACGGCTTCACTCTCGATACGCTTCCCCTTCTCGTGCAGTATTACGGCATTTCCTATTATGGCCCCCACATCAGCAACAACCGGTTCGACAATCAATACGTGCTGTCCGCCGTCCGCAAAGTGCCGCTCCCGCAGCGGGAAGACGTCTACGTGTACATCGAGACCGGCTTCAAACTGACACAGGCGATTCTGGATAACGACCAGTTCGGCGGCGCCGTATCCCACCTGTTTTTGGACAACGACGGAAAAATCGTCTACAGCGAGCGCGGCGACGCCTTCCCCCGCGGCGCACCGTTTCCCGCCGGGCTATCCGCGGAAGAGTCCGGAGAGGCGCATGGCTATGTATGGTTCAAGGAGAGGAGCAATCAAGGCTGGAGCATCGTCTCGCTGATTCCGGCCGCCGATTACCGCCGGGAGCTGAACCGCTGGTTCGTCCAGATCGCCCTGTTCGCCTTCGTCCTGCTCGCCGTCAGCCTGCTGCTGGCCTGGCTGCTGTGGCGGATGGTGTACAAGCCCTTGAACAAGTTCAACAAGGAAATCAAGCTCATGACCCAGAGCCGGACGCTGCCTCAGACGCCGGACGAGACGAAATCGGCGGCGACCCATATCCCGGAATTCGACGTGCTGCTCCATCAGTTCCGGCAGATGAAGGAGCAGATCTGGACGCTGTTCTCGGAGATCGAGCTCAAGGAAAAGCGCCGCGTCGATCTCGAGGTGGAAAAGCTGCTGTATCAAATTAACCCGCATTTTCTTATGAATTCCTTGGACACCGTCCATTGGCTGGCCGTCATGAACGGCCAAACCGAAATCGACCGGCTGGTGCTGTCGCTCAACAAGCTGCTCTATTATAACCTGGGCAAGCTCGGGCAAACGGCGACGATCGAGGAAGAGCTCGATGCGCTGCGGCAATATTTGACGCTGCAGCAGATTCGCTACGATTTTGAATTCGACGTGCGGATCCATGTGGACGAACGGGTGCTGAAGGCGCCGGTTCCCCGGTTTATTTTGCAGCCGATTGTGGAAAATTCGCTTTATCACGGCTTGGATGATAACGGATACATCGAAGTTAATGTACGGGGTGACGGGGACCGGATCGACATTACGATCGGCGACAACGGAAGCGGCATGTCGAAGGAGACGATCCGCGAGCTGCTGGAGCAGCAGGGCGGCGATCAACGCAAAGTGGGGATGGGCATCGGGATGAGCTATGTGCGAAGAATGCTGGAAACCCAATACGGGACGCAGGCCGAGCTGCACATCGACAGCGTCATCGGGCAGGGCACGCAGGTGCTGCTCCGCCTGCCGATACAGGAGGCTGAAGCGATATGACCATTCGGGTACTCGTCGTGGACGACGATAAGCTCGTGCGCAAAGGGCTGATTTCCGCCATGCCTTGGAGCGAATTCGGCATGGAGGTTGTCGGCGAGGCGAGCAACGGCGAGAAGGCGCTGGACTATTTGCAGGAGCACGACGTCGATTTGCTGCTGACGGATTTGGCGATGCCGGTCATGTCCGGAATTGAACTGATGCGGATTGTCCGCAAGCGGTATCCGCGGCTGCACATCGTCGTCCTGACGCTGCATCAGGATTTCGAATACGTGCAAGAGGCGCTGCGGCTCGGAGCGATCGATTATATCGCCAAGGTGCAGCTCGAACGGGAACGGTTCGAGGAAGTGCTGGAGCGGATCTCGACGCGTATCGCAGAGTCGAAGGAGCACGCCGGAGCCGAGCCGAAGCTTGAACGAAGCGAATGCTTCACCTACGATACCGCCTACATCACGATGAGGCTGGAGCCGAATGAAGGCGACGAATGGCTGCGCAGCAGTCCCCAGACCTTACTCAGCGCGTGGGAAGAGCTGGACGACCGGATTTGGATAGCGGCGGGCGATGATCCTGCACCAGCTGCTTTGGACGGAGTTCCGCTTCATGAGGTCTTTCATTTGCAGGACGACGGCAGGACGGGAATCCAAGCGGAACCCGGCTCGGCGATCCTTCAGCTAAGCGGTGTTCGCGGCGCCTCGCGCAAGGAGGTTAGGCAGTGGCTGCGGGAATACCGGGACAGAGAGCTGTTTTACGATTTCGACCCTCGCACTCCGCTCATCGCCCTTGAATTCGGCCGGCGGGAACGCCTCGACATACCGGCCGATCCGGAAGCGCTGTTGTCGGAGCTCAAGAGCGTCTTCTTAGCCTGGGACTGGATTTACAACGATACCGTGTTCCGGGATTCCATCGGTCGGCTGAGGCGACTGCGGCTCCCGCAAACGATCTTGATCGGCCTGCTCTACTCGCTGCTCGACAGCTGGAAGCGTCTGTTCGGTACGAGCGATATCCGGCAGGTGCAGCCGCTTAAGCCGTTCACCGCCTGGCACGAGGTGGAGCGCTGGCTTGCCGAGGCACGAGGGCGTATACGTCAAGGGCTGGACAAGCCTTCCTACTCGCCGGAAGTCGCTCAAGCCGTTATGAAGGCTGTCGGCATTATTCAGCAGGAGCTTCATCAGCAGCTCACGTCCGGGGACGTCGCCCGGCGGGTCAACATGAGCCGCAGCTACTTCAGCCAATGCTTCCGCGACATCATCGGCAGGACGTTTAACGATTACTTGCGTTATTGCCGCATCGAACAGGCGAAACAATATTTGCTCTACTCGACGAAGACGATTCAGTGGATTGCCGAGAACACCGGTTACTTGGATGAAAAATATTTCAGCCGCACGTTCCGCGACCAGACCGGCATGCTGCCGAGCGAATATCGCCAATCCCGGCGCCAAGGGTAGACGATCGTCCGTCTGCAAGGTAGAGCATTGTTCGCTGATGGAGCCGGCGGCCGGCCCAAACCGCCGCAACTCCGGTCAATCCCCTCCCCTACCTTGTAACGATTGTCTATCCGGCCCCGCGCCGGTTTCGTGATAACCTCATACATGTAAGCGATATCGAAACGAAAGAAGGGGAATCCATGCGCAAGATGGATGCAACAATCAAGCTGATGCTGGTCGCCGCCCTTGCCGTCATACCGGCCTGTACCGCCAAAGAGCCTGCAAACGGCGGCAGCGGCTCGACCACCGACCCGGCAGCGGCGAATACCCAGCAAGGCCCCGCCGATCCGTTCGGCAAATACCAGAACACGGTTACCATCAACATCGGCGCTAGCGTCGACCCGTCCGACAAAACGCTGCCGCCGGGCGATACGCCGGAGAGCAACCAGTACACCCGTTATGTCAAGGACAATCTTAACATTCAGACGAAGATCGCCTGGCAGGCCGCGACCGGCAAAGACTACGACCAGAAGGTCAACTTGTCGATCGCCAGCAACGATTTGCCGGACGCCATGGTCGTCAACGACACACAGCTGCGGCAGATGGTCAAAGCGAACCAGCTGGCGGATTTGACCGAAGTGTACAACACATACGCATCTCCTGCGATGAAAGGGATCATCGATACGACGAAGGGTCTCGCTACGAAAGCCGTGACCTTCAACGGTAAAATGATGGCGATCCCGAACGTCACGACCGAATCGGACATGGTGCATCTGATGTGGATTCGCAAAGATTGGCTCGACAAGCTCGGGCTGGCCGTTCCGAAGACGGTTGAAGAGCTCGAGAAAGTTGCCAAGGCTTTCGTGGAACAGGATCCGGACGGCAACGGCAAGGCGGATACGATCGGTATCGTAGGTCCGCAGTCCGGCGGCCTTCTTCACGCAAATTTCATTACGCCGAACAACAATAACTATGGCTTCGATCCGGTGTTCTCCTCCTACCATTCGTATCCCGGCTTCTGGATCAAGGGTGACGACGGCAAAATTTCGTACGGCTCGATTCTTCCGGAGACGAAGCAAGCCTTGGCCAAGCTTCGCGATTGGTACGCGAAGGGACTGATCGATAAGGAAATGAGCGTGCGGAAGGATTCGGCGGAGCTGATCAAGAGCGGCGCATCCGGCATCTACTTCGGCATGTGGTGGGGCGGGTACGGCCCGCTGGGCGACGCGATCAAGAACAACCCGCAGGCGAATTGGCAGGCGTACGCCGTACCGCTCGACGCCAAGGGCGAGTTTACCCCGCACATGGGAACGCCGTCCAACCAATATTTGGTCGTACGCAAAGGCTATGAGCATCCGGAAGCGGCGCTCAAGATGGTCAACCTGCTGCTGCGGGACGAATCGAAGTTCGATGTCAAGGTCGCCGTCTCCAACTATCCGCTGCGCGTCGTATTCGCCCCGATGGACGAGATGGACGTAACGCTGAAGATGCTCAAGGAGGTGCTGGCCGGCACGAAGAAGCCGGAGGAGCTTGATCTGCCGGGCTACAAGCTGCTGCGGGCCGATGCGGAGAACATCAAGAAGGTCAAGCTCGAGCCGTATGACAAAGTCGATATTCAGTACTGGAATCCGACGGCGGACCTCGGCATATGGAAGCGCATGTACTCCACCTTCGTCGGCGTCGCCGCGCTGCAGCAGCCTTACAAGAAAACGTACAGCGCGACGTATTCGCAAACGAAATCGATGGAAAGCAAGTGGCCTACGCTTGATAAGCTGGAGAAGGAAACGTTCCTGAAGATCATCATGGGCGCCGCTCCGCTGGAAGCGTTCGACCAGTTCGTCCAGGATTGGAAGAAGCAAGGCGGCGACCAAATTACCGCCGAAGTCGAGGAAGCCAGCAAGCAATAGAGCGATCTGTGGCGCCGACTGCGGTTGGCGCCCTTTGCATCGGCGGGTCGGGAGGGAGAAACCGTTATGAAAACCAAAGGCTTCGTCAAGCATTACTATCTGATGCTGCTGCCGGGCATGGTGTGGCTGACGCTGTTCAGCATCGTCCCGATGTTCGGCTTCGTGATCGCCTTCCAGGACTACAATCCGGGACTTGGCATCCTGCATTCGGAATGGATCGGGCTGGAGCATTTCAAGTATATGCTGACCTTAAGCGACAGCGCCACCGTGTTCCGCAATACGATTGTGATCGCCGTTATGAAAATTATCGCCCATTTGCTCGTACCTTTGATATTCGCGCTTATGCTCAATGAGCTTCGCCTGCAGGTGCTGAAGCGGTGGATTCAAACCGTCGTCTACTTGCCCCACTTCTTGTCCTGGGTTATTCTTTCCGGTATTTTGCTGGATTTGTTCGCCTATAAAGGACCGGTCAACAGTCTGATGACAGCCATCGGCCTGGAGCCGGTGCTCTTCTTCGGACGCGCGGACTTGTTCCCTTTCCTGATTGTCGGCAGCGACGTTTGGAAGGAATTCGGCTTCAACACGATTATTTATTTGGCGGCGCTAACCGGAATTAACCCCGCTTTGTATGAGGCAGCTTCCATCGACGGAGCCAGCCGCCTGCAGCGGCTGACCAACGTTACGCTTCCCGGCATCTCTACGACCGTCATTTTGCTGTGCGTGCTCAGTCTCGGCAACGTGCTGAACGCCGGCTTCGATCAGGTGTTCAACTTATACAATCCGCTCGTCTATTCGACCGGCGATATTATCGACACATGGGTGTACCGGACCGGCTTGGTGAATTTACAGTACGGCCTTGCGACGGCAATGGGCTTGATGAAGTCGGTCATCAGCTTCATTCTCATCGCAACGTCCTACTACCTGGCCTCCAAATTCGCCAATTACCGGATCTTCTAGAAGGAGGAGCATCGTTATGGTAAGAGAAACTTCGCTCGGCTCGAGGGCGTTCGATGCTGCGCTTCTGGTGCTGCTGGTCGGGATTTCGCTGCTATGTATCCTGCCGATCTGGTATACGCTGGCCGTCTCGTTCAGCGAGAAATCGGCGGCGGCGGCCGGTCTCGTTCGACTGTGGCCGATCGGCTTCAACTTGAACTCGTATTACGAAATTATGGGCGACCGCAAGTTTTTCAATTCCTTCGGCATTTCCATACAGCGGGTGCTGCTCGGGGCGGCCGTGAACTTCATCGTTACGGTACTGATGGCTTATCCGCTATCGAAGCATACGAAAGATTTTCCGCTGCGCAATGTGTTTATGTGGATTCTCGTCTTTACGATGCTGTTTAACGGCGGGCTCATTCCCTGGTACCAGACGGTCAAAGCGCTCGGGCTCATCAACAACATTTGGGGACTCGTGCTCGGGCACAGCGTTCCGGTGTTCAACGTCATTCTTGTCGTCAACTTTTTCCGCAATTTGCCGAAGGAGCTGGAGGAAGCTGCGCTGGTGGACGGGGCCGGGCCGTGGTACACGCTGACGAAGCTCTACATTCCGCTTGCCGTTCCCGTATTGGCGACCGTTACGCTGTTCAGCATCGTGTATCATTGGAACGAGTTTTTCAACGGGCTGGTGCTCATGTCCAAAGCCGATCATTACCCTCTGCAAACGTACATCCAGCAGCTCGTCGTCATCATCGACGCCAATACGATGAACACGGAGCAGCTGAAGCGGATGAGCGAGCTGTCGAATCAGACGCTGAACGCCGCCAAAATTTTCATCGCGATGCTGCCGGTGCTCGTCGTGTATCCGTTCCTGCAGCGGTTTTTCATCCATGGGATTACGTTAGGCTCCGTGAAGGAGTAACTGAACACGGTTTCGTCGTACAACAAAACAACGGCGTTCCGAAGACGACGATTGCGAAGTCTTGGAATGCCGCTGTTTTTGTCGGTTCATTGTGGAAATTTAAGCGGTAGGCAGCGATTCGAAATCCGGAACCTCGATCAAATAGAGATTGCCGTAGCCGTTCATATCGCTCGTAAACAGCACGTGCTTGCCGTCCGGGCTGAACCTCGGATGCACATGCACCTTCTGCGATTGGAAGCTGCCCCGGTGACGGCACAGGAGGCGAGGCCCTTCCAGCCGGCCGCCGATCTTCTTCCATAGGCGGATCGTATCCTGCCGCTGTTCCCCGTGATAAGCGCTTGTCTGTTGGCCGTCACCGACAATGAGCTCCGCGTTGTTGGAATGGATATGCATGTTCTGGAACGGGAACGACTCTTCTTCCCGCCCGGTGTTATCGTACCGGACCGACCCGATAAACTTGCCGTCCGCGTTGTCCAGCGACTCCGTGTAGCCGTGATAGCCGATGCGGACCCCGTCGGCGTGCCAATATTCGTGGCCGACGAAGACCCGGTCCCCGGAGTCCCGAATCCGCCATACGTCGCCGGTCTTGATGTTCAGACACCAGATCCGGTGATCGACGAGATCCCACGGCCCTTCATGGCAGAAGCTTAACAGCTCCGGCTGCGTCGGCGACGCATTCACATGGCCGATCCAGCAGCGCTCCTCGTGCAGCACCCGCGCCTCGCCGCCCGCCGCCGGAACGGCAACGATCTGGCAATGGGGCTTGGCCCGCGCCGTCTCCTCGAAGCCGACATACCCGGCCCCCAGCGACGTGCGGATGCGATCCGACAAATCCTCCTTCAGACTGAAGCAGATCAAGCGGCCGTCCGCCGTACAGCTCACATTCCCCAGCCCGTACCCGTTTGGCGCTTCGTACACCGTGCGCTCCGCCAGGCTGTCCAGATCGAGCGCGACAATATGAGCTTCCCGGGTAAAATACACTTCGCCGCCGTTCGGGTTTACGTAGGCATTTTGAAAATTCGTCTTGCCGTCCCGATAGTCCGTCAGCTGCCGAATTTCGCCGCTGCCAAGATCCAGGCAGAACAAATTGGACGCGTTTGCGCGCTCCGATCCGAACAGCACCTTTCGCCCGCCGTCCACCCAGCCGTCATTCGTAAAATACAGATGATAGCTGTGCGCCAAATAATTCGTTAATTGCCGCATCGGCAATCCCGTTATCAGATCATGCACAATGCTCCACTCGGATGGCCAAATCGTTCCTTTCATAAGTCCTTCCCTCTTTCCGTATCATAAAGTCATAGTGGTTCTTTACATTTAGGGCCCATGCTGCTGTGGCAACTAAGCCATGTGCCGCCATCATCAATGTGTTGCCGTAATATGTAAGCCCTTGCAAGAATAGGACCGCTGAATGAAACCGCCTGCTCGACCACTGGGGATCGCCCAGTATGCTTCATTTTACTTGTTCAGTTTCGAAATGGCTTGTTAAAAATCAGATGAGTTTTGTTTAAAAAACCGTGATGACACTTATACAAAAAGAGATGGCTTCCGTCAATCCGGAAACCATCTCTTTGTTTGGTGAATTATTTACTCCGCAAGATTGAACAGCCTGTGAATGATAACGGCTGCTTGTGCCCGCGTCGTTTCGCTGTTTGGCGAGAAGATGCCGTCGCCGACCCCGTCAATGACACCGCCGGACTTCATCTGCTTCACGGCGGCCGCCGCATAAGAAGCAATCTCGGCATTGTCTTTGAAATCGCTGGAAGAAGCTTCCGAACCGATCGTCATCTGCAAGTGCTGTGCCGTGCGGTACGCCATTACCGCCATATCCTGGCGGGTAATCGTTTCGTTCACGCCGAAGCTGCCGTCCGCTTTGCCTTGCACGATACCGAGCTTTTGCGCTGTTGCTACCGGGCTGTAGTACCAGCTTCCTTCCTGCACATCGCTAAGCGTGCTCTTTGCCGACTCGTCGGACAGCTCGAACGCTTGCATGAGCATTTTCAGGAATTCCGCTCTCGTAACGTTACGGTTCGGCTCGAACGCACCGTTGCCCACACCTTCAATGATCGATCTTGCGACGAGCGCTTCGATGCTGTTCTTCGCCCAGTCAACCGCCGCAATATCTTTCATGCTGACCGGAGCCACTGCCGCTGCGTATTTGCTGAAGTGCTGCGGCTTGAACGTTACTTTGCCTGTTGCCGGATCATATTTGCCGTTCTTCACGACTTCCAGGCGGCCCTGGTCATTGATATAATATACAACTACGTGGTTCGGATTCTCGCCAGGCTTCAGCGTATATGCCACTTCAACCTTGACGCCGCCTCCGAATTTCTCTACTTTCTTGCCGTCAACCGTCAGATCAAAATCGTACACCGTGCTGCCGCCGATTCGAGCCTGCGCTTCCGCGGACAAATTCGCTGTATCCACCTTCGCCGTGCGAAGCTCAACCTTGGATGATGTGTTGCCGGCATCGCCCAGCAGCTTCAGATCAATCGAGATCGTGGCCAGCCCTGTTTGAACCTTGACCGTTTCGACCTTCCGATCTGCTGCTTCGTTGAGCTCTTTCACAGGCAGTGATACCACCACTTCCTTGGCGGCTTGGGCAGGCTGGACGGAAATGGTTACTTGTTCCGCGCCGGTTACTGAAGCGATTGCTTTCCGAATCTCTTCTGCGGTAACACTAACCGATGCTTTACCTTCGGGATCGACAGTAGCCGGCTTCGTAATCGTTACTTCCTTATCGGCCGAACCGTTGCCGTTGCCGTTTCCATTTCCGTTACCATTACCATTTCCGTTACCATTACCATTTCCGTTCCCATTACCGTTACCATTTCCGTTGCCATTTCCGTTACCATTACCGTTACCGTTTCCATTACCGTTTCCATTACCGTTGCCACTGTCGTCGTCATCATCGTCCGATGCCGGCTTCACGGTAATGATCGCATATCCTTCCACATCCGAACCGTCGTTCGCTTTCGCCACAGCTTTGACTTTGCCAGCGGCATTTGCTGTCAACAGCCCGTTAGCATCGATCGAAGCGTTCCAGGTGTTCGATCCGTCCTCGTTATAGACGAACCATGTTACCGATTGATTCGTCGTCGCCGCCGGCGTGAAGATGGCCGACAGCTGCAGCTTACCGCCTGCTTCAACTTCATACGTGCCGCTGGACACCGTAATGTGAGCTGCACGAATCTCATTCGTATACATATTCGGCATCGGCGGCTCGCTCATCCCCGTACCGATAAAGTAGCTCGTGTGCGGCGGCTGGTTGTAGCCGGTCAGCTGCCAAGCGACAGCCAAGCGATATACCGGGTCGTGCATCAGCGTTGGAATGCGGCGATCCGTTACATCGGTCGTCGTATACAACCGCAGTGCGCTGCTGTCTTCGGTTCTAACGACGACCTCTTCTCTCCAGTCACCTAGCAAATCCGCCTGCAGGGACGGGTTGCCTTTGGTGCTGTTGTTGGAAGCTGTGCCGGTAAACGTAGCAAGACGCTCCAAGCTGTTCGTTTCATAATTCCACTTGTCGATTTTCGTAACGCCCTTATTCTCGGCGGCACTCCAATCGTGATCGAGCAGTTCTCGGCTTACATCGCCGTCCCACCAGATCGCGAAGTTCGACGTAGGGATTTCATTGGAAATTTTGACGCCGTCGGTGGTATACAGGAAGCCGTTCAAGTTGCTCTCCGTGCTGGACGACTTCGTTGCGTCGATCGCCCAAGCCTCCGCTCCCGGGTACCTTGGGTCAATATCCGCCGCCAGGCCCCGGCCCGTATCCGCGCCGACTTGAGGCTGTCCGTACAGCGTCGCACCGGTTCTGGCATCTTTCATGATTGCCGAGTACGGTCTGCCCGTTTCCTCTTGTACAGTCCAAATTTCCAAGCCCAGACGCCCCGGGATCAGGTCGCTCAGATGCATCGCATCGCCATGGCCCATACCCGAAGTCCACAGACCTTTACCGTCATTGTCGATTGCAGCGGAACCGGTAAAGATTTCATCCTTGCCGTCGCCGTCCACATCCGCAACGCTCAGCTGATGATTGCCTTGTCCGGCATACCCGCTATTCTCGGGCGTATTGGAATCGAACGTCCACAATTTCGTCAGTTCGCCGTCTCTCCAGTTGTAAGCCGCAAACGTCATGCGAGTATAATAACCGCGCTGGACAACAACGCTCGGTCTCACACCGTCCAAATAAGCGATGGCAGCGCCAAAGCGGTCAACCCGATTGCCATACGTATCGCCCCAGTTGCCGACTGTACCTCTTGGCGGATCGTAGTCCGTTGTAGCGAGAGCTTTACCTGTCAGTCCGTCAAAGATGGTCAAGTACTCGGGTCCTTCCAAAATATATCCGTCCGCATTGCGGTAATCCTTCTGCGCGTCGCCGATAACCGCACCTGTGCCGTCCACCGTACCGTCGGCCGTTCTCATCGCGATTTCCGCTTTACCATCGCCGTCCAGATCGTACACCATCGGTTGCAAATAGTGAGCGCCGGAACGGATGTTAACGCCCATATCGATGCGCCACAGGAACGTGCCGTCCATTTTGTAAGCGTCTACGTAAGTCACTCCTGTAACTCCCGGTTGGGAATTATCTTTGGAGTTGGTCGGATCCCACTTTAGAACGATCTCGTAAGTACCATCACCGTCAAGGTCGGCTGCCGATGCATCGTTAGCCCGATAAGAGTATTTTTCTCCTTTGATGTTCACGCCATCTGCAGGCTTTCGAAGCGGAATATCCACATAGTTCGCGCCCCATACCGTTACGGTTTCCGATGGCGGCAGCTCGACGCCGTTCACCACCGGTCTTACCGAATATTTCGACTGAACCGTTCCCGAGGCATCCGTATAGTTCGTGCTCTGCGTAATCGGGGCCGAATTGATTTTCACTCCGTCACGATACACATTGAACGCTGTGTTCGGCAGGTCGCTACCGAGCAGGCGCCATCCGACATACACATGATCCGCCTGTTTCACGGCGACCAAGCCGCGATCAAGCGCTTCCATTTGTCTTGCCGGATGAAGCGCCGGTGCCGCCGTTATCGTCGCTGCTGCAGATTCCGAAGGCGATTCACCTTCATATTCATATACGGCTGTTACGTCAAAGGTATACGTTGTTCCGTTCTGAAGACCAGGTACGGAGGCAATGTATGTACCTTTCGGTACGGAAGTTACCAGTGTGCGTGTTTGATCAGGGTTCACCATATAAATATTCGCCTTCTGGTACGCCGGGTCAGCCGGCTTCGTCCAGCCGAGACGAACTTCGCCGTCACGTCCTTCCGCGGCCAGGTTCGTCACCTGCGGGGACTTCTCCAGCTTCGTCACCGCAACTTTGTAAGTGCGGTACACATCCGTATACACGGACGATGCAACGGTGACGTCAATCGAGGAAGCCGTTCCCGTAACCGCAACCGGCAGAGCAGAGCCGCTTGTTACCGTGCTGCCATTCACCTTCAGGACGGTTCCTTCGACATTGCTCGCAGTCGGCGTAACCGAGATCGTATTCACGGAATACGGAACGGCCACTGAGTAACTCTCCACCGCCGGATCGAAAGCAAGCTCCGGCTTCACTTCTCCCGCATCCAGCTCCAGGCTGCTCAAAGCCAAGTCCATTACCGTCAGCTTCACATTGGCGATATTGAATTTGCCGCCGCCTGCATTTGGAACGAACGAGAAGCTGCTGAGACGTTGACGGGCGGAGTAGAAGCTTTGCTTGTCCTTCACCTCAGCTCCGGTTGACTTATCGATAATAGAGAGCTCGTACGTATTTTTTGGAATATTGAAGACGATCTTAAAATGATACCAAAGCGTCTTGTCGTAGCTGATCAAGGTCGGGCCGTTATGGCGCTTCAAAACTCCTTGATCCATTACGAACCGAATGGCCCCTGCGTTCGTCGCATTGACCTTCCCGTCCATCACCCAGAACGTACCGCCTTTGTCGGACGGAAGATTGACGTCAAACTCCATGATCATGCCGCCGGTTTGCGGAGTAAACCGCTGTCCCAAGTACGACGTACCGGTAGCCGGATGGTGGATAGCCCCATATGTAATGCCCGCTACCGTATCGGTATTGACTTCAAAAAGCGGTGCCGTGCCTTCCTTCGTCCAACTGTTACCGCTTCCAATTACGATCGGACTAGGCGGATATGTACTGAAATCTTCGTTAACCAGCACCGTGTCCGCAGCGCTCGCCGGAACGACGTAGAGCGGTAAAGCCATGACGACGGTCAGCAGCACCGTAAACAGCCTCGTTGCGAAGGAATTTCTCATTGATCGTCTACTGCTCATTTGTTTTAAGACCTCCTATTCCATGATGGGTGAGAACAAACTACCGTTTGTAGCCGGTTACAAAACTGTGTATTGCTGATTCCCCCTTACCACCGGATATTGAAACGCTTTCAACGTAAGACGAGTCTGCATTTCACAGAGAAAAGACATTCTTTATTATAGATATCGCAGGATATTTATCCCCTATAAAAAACCGACTTTCTCAGTTAAATAACAGTGAAAAATACATCATGGAACGACAGTGGCAGGATCCGCCTGGTTTATTTTAAAAAATAGTAGAGATTTACCTTAAGGCATTGTAAACCGTATCATCAATGTAGAAGGAATTCGACAATATCCGTCGAAAACGTTCGTTACCACATACGATGGAAGTGAAAGTCGACTTGATCGAATCCAATGTAACCATCCAAGAGCTTCTAACCGAGGGCTCCCGTACGACCATTTACAGAGGTACGTTCGGTAAGGAATCCCCCTCGCCCGTCATCATCAAACTGCTCCATCCGAGCCCGGTCTTCCATTCTGCGGAGAGCCTGCTCGCTCATGAGCATCAATTCAGCAATATTCTTGCTTCAGCGGGCATTCGCAAGTCCTATGGGGTCGTTCAGATTCCCGAGGGAACGGCTTTGATCCTGGAGTACATACCGGGACCCCCGCTAAGCCGCTATATGACCGGCAAAAAGCTGGATCTGCCGGCTTTTTTTCCGCTGGCGCTTTCCATGGCGAACGAGCTTCATGCCGTTCATTCCTGCGGCATCTTTCATAAAGATATTCATCCCGGCAATTTCATCGTAACCGGGACGGGCCAATCGGTTCGGCTCATCGATTTCGGTATGTCCGAACCGATCTGCTCCGTCCACACGCTGCCGGAAATCGAGGATCGAGCTTCGCTCGCTTTTCCGTACATGTCGCCGGAGCAGACAGGGAGAATGAACCGCGCACTCGATTACCGTACGGATTTTTATTCGCTAGGAATCGTGTTTTATGAAATGCTCGCCGGCACGCTGCCCCTTACGGCAAGTGATCCTCTCGGGTGGGCCTTCGCCCATATGACCAAAGCTCCGGTCCCCCTGCATGAATACGATGCGTCAATACCGGAAGTTCTTTCCGCGATGATCATGAAGATGATGGCCAAAAACCCCGAGGAGCGTTATCGCAGCGCCGCCTGCATCGTGTCGTATCTGGAAGCCATATATGAAGAATGGCGGCGGACGGGGGCCGTACGGACCGTCATTCCGCCGGTTGATGACGTGCCCGGTCAGCTTCGGCTTCTACAGCCGCTGTTCGGCAAGTCGGCGGCGTGGGAGCGCCTTTCGGATAGTTACGACCGGATTGAAGCGGGAGGCTCTGGACTTGCGGCGATTACGGGAAGTGCCGGCGTCGGCAAAACCGAGCTGATGGAGCGGTTCCGAAGTGCTGTACTGCAGCGCGGAGGCCGTTTCCTCTCGGGCAGGTTCGACCATAACAAAAAGCAGGTCCCTTATGAAGGCATTCGCCTCGCGATCCGCCAATGGTTCGACTCTCTCCTGCTGGCCGGCGAAGACGAGATCCGGTTCTGGGAACGCACAATGGCCGAAGTTCTTGATGGTCACGCAGCCGCACTCATGATCGAGACGTTCTCGGATTCGGCCTGGCTCTTTACCGGCGCCGCGGCTTCCGGGGATTCGATTGCCATATCGAAGGAAGAGCTGTACTTCAAGGCGTTTCGCTGCTTTGTCAGCGCCATCGTGCAGCACGGTCCGGCTCTCGTTCTGTGGCTGGACGACTTCCACTTGGCGGACCCGGGCTCCGTTCGGATGCTCCAACGTCTCTTAACCGACGATATGCCGGGCAAGCTGCTGTTGGTATTCGCCTGCAGAGAAGATGCCGTCTCTCCCTGTGCGCCGTTGGCACACGTTATGCATGCCGCCGAAACCGAAGAAACGTACGTGTGCCGCATCGCTCTTTCGGATTGGACGGAATCCCAGCTCCTTCAATACGTCTCCGGTGCGCTGGATATGTCCGCCGAAGCCTGTTTGCCGCTCGCAGGCGCAGTCTTCCGGAAGACGCTGGGCAACCCGTTCTTCGCAGGCCAGTTTTTGCAAAGGATCGTTCAGGAAGCACTTCTCCGTTACGACCGGCAAGCCCGGCAATGGCAATGGGACACGGAGCGCATTCTTAAACTCGAATTTACGGAAAATGTGACCGAGTCCGTAATTCGCAATCTAACGAGCTTGTCCCCGGAATTGCAGCGGCTGCTCCATGCTGCGGCAGCGCTCGGTACTTCTTTCGACCCGAACGTACTGGCCGCAGTCTGCGCGCTCGCCGAGGAAGAAGCTTCTTCCCGGATATGGCCAGCCGTGCAAGCGGGATTGCTGGTGAAGTCAACGGAAGGATACGCCTTCGCCAATGGGCGAATTCAGGAAGCGGCCTATCGGCTTGCGGATCCGGAACGTACGGTCAGCGTGCATGCGAAGATTGCCAAGGTTCTGAAAGAGGCGGCCGATGAAGCTGCCGAATACCGAGGAGACAACCGGATCTTCGAAATCGCCCATCATCTGGAATGTGCCTCGGCCTATATCGAGAACTCCGGGACAGCCGTGCGGGAGGAAGCTCTTCTCATCTTCGCAGAGGCCGGCTTCAAAGCGAGCAAAACCGCCGCTTATGAGACGGCCGTCAATCTGCTGCATCGGGCCAAATCTTTAATGGGCGATGACGAATGGACGCAGCGATACGACGTAGCGGTTGCTTTGGAAAAAGAGCTTGCCGAATGCTTGTTCTGGATCGGCCGGCACGAGGAAGCGAAGAACGGCTTGGAGGCGCTGCTTCCGCACCTCCGTTCGCCGGAAGAAACGGCGGATATCTATGTTCTATTGGTCCGCATGTGTACGTCACTGGGGCAATTTCAGGAAGCCGTGCGAATCGCCAGCATTGGTCTTGGCATGTTCGGAATTGATCTGCATGATCAAGATGTCGAAGCGCAGATCAATGTCGAGCTCGCTAAGGCCGGCAGCTTCATGAACGGTCGGGAAATACCGGAGCTGCTCGCGCTTCCTGCCATGACCGATCGGCAAATGTTAAAAGTGCTGATGCTATATGCGTGTATATTAACATCGCTTTATATGATCAACATGCGCTTGTACACGCTCGTCAGCTTGCGCATCGTAAATTTGTCCATGCAATACGGCAATCAGGCGGAATCTTCGGCCGGATACATCACCTACGCCGTCGTTCTCGCCAGACTCGGCGCCTATGAACAGGCCTATGCTTACGGCCGTCTTGCGATCGGCGTGGCGGACACGTACCGGAACAATCGTCTCGCTTGCACGAGCCGGTTCATGCTGGGAGCCTCCTTGTCCCATTGGGTCAGCCCGGTCGAAGAATCCGTTGAAGCATTGGATCAAGCGTATCGGGAAGGACAGGCTTGCGGCAATTTGCTGTACGCAACATATGCCGCCGTAGTCCGGTGCGCAATCGACTACTATCGGGGTGTTCCGCTCGAAAAGCTGCAGGAAACGATAGACGCCCGTTACAGCTTCGTCCAAAGAACGAAAAACAGTACGATTCATTTGATCGACAGCTTCCGCAGAATGAGCGATAAACTCCAAGCAGGTACGCCTGATGCGCCGATCCTCGGAAGCAGTCCGGAAGAAGAGCTTGCTTTCGCGGAGCAGCTGGCCCGTTCGCCGGAGAAGATGTCGCTGCGCTACTACGCTTCTCTGAAAATGACGCTTCAGTACTTGTTCGGAAACTATACGGAAGCCCGCAAGCTTGCGGCGACCTGCAACGAGCTGAGAAACGCCGGAGTCGTTGCGGAGTATTGGATCACGGCAGAGGACGTTTTCATCCAGGGCTTAACGAACGCTGCCCTGTACGATGCCGCCGATCAGGCCGACCAACCCGCCTTGTTGACCGAACTGAATGCTCAGTCCGCCCAGCTGAAGAGATGGGCCGGGCACAATCCGTCTAATTTCCTCCATAAAGCCGAGCTGCTCGAAGCGGAGCAGGCCCGGATTCGGGGAGACAGGGCGGAAGCCGAACGGCTGTATCATCAATCCGCGGAATCCGCAAGGGCGGCCGGAAACTGGAAAGATTTCGCGATTTCGACGGAATGCGCAGGTGCGCATTATGAGCGCGCAGGTTTGCGGCTCGTAGCCAAGATGTATTTCACCGAAGCCCACAAGGCTTATTTGATGTGGGGAGCCGCGGCCAAGGCGGCGTCGCTGGCGAAACGGTATCCCGAATGGCTGACGCCGGGCGGCAGGATGCCCGCTTCCGCCGCAACGACGTTATCCTCCTTAGAGTTGTTTGATTCGGCAACAATTGTTAAGGCTTGCCAGTCGATGTCCGAAGAAATTCAGCTCGATCGGATGCTGAATAAGCTCTTGACGGTCGTATTCGAGCACGCCGGAGCCGAGAACGGATTTCTGGCGATCCGGCAGGACGGCAAATGGATCGTCGCCGCCGAAGGTGAATTGCACGAGCAGTCCGTCCGCATCGCCCACCCGATGGAGCCGATCGACCGGTCCGACAGGCCGGAAGCGATATTTTATTACGTCGCCCGTTCCAAGAAGAGCATCATCCTTGACGATGCATGCCAAGCGGGGCTGTTCACTCAGGACGAATATATTGTCCGGTGCGGCATCCGCTCGGTCATCTGCCTGCCGGTACTGAAACAAGGACAATTGATTGCAGTTCTTTATCTGGAAAATAACCGGATGACCCATGCCTTCTCGGCCAGACATCTGGAAATGCTCGGACTGCTGTCGGCGCAGATGGCGATATCGATCGAGAATGCTTCGCTGTATGCCAGTCTTGAGGATAAAGTCAGAGTCAGGACGCAGGAGCTGCAGCAGCTGAACGTGCAGCTGGAAGCTTCGGAGGTGCGTTATCGGACCATCTTCGAGAATACGGGAACGGCCATGCTGATAGTAGCGGAAGACGGCCGCATCTCGCTCGCCAATACCGAGTTCGCCAGAATCATGGAGACGGAGCTCAGCGAGCTTGTCGGACGCAGATGGACCGATTTCATCTTCGAGGAAGATATCAACATCGTAGCGCAGAAACGCGCCCTACGCCTGCAGGTCACCACCTCCGCCCAGCGCCATTCCTACGAGGTCAGAGCGGTGACGGCTGCGGGGAGGCTGTGCGATTTTTGGATGACCGTCAGTACGATTGTAGGCACAACGGATGTCGTCGTCTCCATACTGGACATTACGGAACGCAAACGCGCGGAAAACTTGGTTCGGAACATGGCCTATTTGGACGCCTTGACCGGATTGCCGAACCGGAAAATGTTCGAGGAAGCACTGATTCGCGAAATCGATCATATTTCCTCCGGCAGCGATTCGAAACTGGCCGTGATGTTTCTGGACATGGACGGTTTTAAACAAGTGAACGACACCTACGGTCACAGAATCGGGGATCAGCTGCTCTGCGAAGTAGCGTCAAGACTGCGGTCGGCATTGCCGGAGAAGCATCTCGTTTCAAGGCTGGGCGGCGACGAATTTACGCTGCTGCTTACCGGTGTAAAGGACAAGGACGAGGTCCGGCTCTTGGCGGAACGCATATTTGAAGCTTTCCGGCCTGTGTGCCGTATGGGGGATATCGAAATATCGATTAGCTCCAGTATCGGGATCAGCATGTGTCCGAACGACGGGCATGATTCCGAAAGTCTCGTCAAGCAAGCGGATGCCGCTATGTACCAAGCTAAACAGCAAGGAAAAAATCGATACAGCTTCTACAGCCGGCAATAAACAGAACAGTTGGCAAAAAAAACAAAGCATAACTTCGGACTTCTGAATAAGCCCAAGTTATGCTTTGTTTTTTTAGAGGAACAGTTCAGCCCCTCCCTTCCCCTCCGCTTCGCTAAGCGCTTCCAGCTGCTGGCTTTACGAGTGCGCAGACTTGGCCTTTTCGCCGAAACCGGCTCCGCACACCCGGTCCCTTCCGTCTCTCTTCGCATGATATAACGCCTCGTCCGCAGCCTCATACAACGATTTCGCATCGGCATGTTCGGTTGAGCGAAACACCAGTCCGCCGGAAAACGTAAGCCGCAGCGGCCCGTCCTTGTGTTCGGCGATAAATAATCGAGTCCGGACTAAAGCTTGGAAATCCTCCACGGCCCGAATTACGTCTCCGCTAGGCAGCCCTTGGCACAGCACGGAAAACTCCTCCCCCCCGTTCCGCGAAACGATGCCGCCGCGCTCATGGAAAAAGCGTTGAAGCTGCGAAGCGAACTCCGTTAACACAAGATCCCCCGTAGGGTGCCCGAGACTATCGTTTATTTTCTTGAAATGATCGATGTCGAGCAATAACAGGGCTAGCTCCGCACCGCTTCTGCGCGTACTCTCAAATGATTTGCATATGGCTTGCTGAAAGAAACGGGCGTTGTACAACCCGGTCAGCCCGTCGGTTATGGCATGGCTTTCGAGCCTTCTTCTGGACTCGTTGGACTCGTGCATGTAGGAAATAAAATAATAAATAAGAGCTCCGCATACAAGCTCAACAGCGAACCGGAGCAGCGCAAAGGAAAGTTCCGGATCCGTAATCAGGAACAAATGAATATGAAACAGCACATGTAGAGCGGTCCACAGAATCCATTTCTTCCAGCGCACCAACGAAAAAACAACCGTTACAACGGAGGCAATGAGCAAGTTAAAGGCGCCGTCGTACAGCGTTACAGGATGATGGCCTGCGTGGAACATCCATTCATAGAACAGTGGCGAGAACGTAGAAACGAACGCCGCGATCCCCCCGCCGAATACGGCTGCAGTAATAAACGTAGTTCCTCCGAGAATGATCAGTTCGGACATTCCCTCATGAATCGGGTACTGTCTGTAAATGTATTGGGCTATGCCGAACCCGATTCCCAGTATGACCGATCTCAACGCGGGTGACGTAATCCGCTGCTGATAACGAAAAAAAATATGAAAAAAGAAAAACGTCGTAAAAAAGTTGATCGATATCGCTTGATACAGGGTCTGAAGCATGCAAGGCACCGCCAATCTAAGTTGTTGAATATATGGAAGGTCAAGCGGATGTTGGATGTTTATGCACTTTCATGAACCCATTCGACAAAAAGCTTCATATACCTCTCACATTCGACACGTAACCAAACAAAGCAGCCATGCAAAAAAAATCGGCTTTCGCAGTTTTCCATACGTGCATGTCCCCGGTAAAATATAAGCCGATTTATTGAGTTCAGCGATTTACGTTAGCGGATTTTGAGTGACGTATTTTACTGCGATCGCTCTTTTCATCCCGTCTCGAGTCAAATAACGGTTTCGAAAAATAAGCTGCTACTATAATTTCCTAAACAACAAAAAGCCGGCCCGGGTTTAACCCCGAAGCCGGCTTGCTATTTACGCCAAAAGATGCGTTGGTTAGGCTTGAGTTTTCTTCCAGTCGGCAGCGAACTTCTCCATGCCCGCATCCGTCAGAGGATGCTTGGAGATTTGCTCGATGACGGAGAACGGAATCGTCGCGATGTGAGCGCCGGCCATTGCCACGCGAGTCACATGATCCGGATGGCGAACCGATGCGGCGATAATTTGCGCATCCAGGTTGTGGATACGGAACAGTTCCGCAACTTTCGAAACCAGCTGAACGCCGTCTTCCGAAATGTCGTCCAAACGGCCAAGGAACGGAGATACGTAAGTTGCGCCGGCACGAGCGGCCAAGAGCGCTTGGTTGACGGTGAAGATCAGCGTGACGTTCGTCTTTACGCCTTTCTTGCTCAAATAACGGCAAGCTTCCAGGCCCGCCAGCGTCATCGGCAGCTTGATCGTGATGTTCTTGTCGTAGTTATTGATTTTGATCAGTTCGTTCGCTTGGGCAATCATCTCTTCAGCCGTAAGCGCGTCCGGCGTAACTTCAGCCGAAACCGACTCCACTTCAGGCACTTCTCGTAAAATCTCGGCAATGCGGTCTTCGAATTTCACGCCTTCTTTGGCAACCAGGGACGGATTCGTCGTTACACCGGACAGGACGCCGATTTTGTACGCTTTCTTAATGTCTTCCAGGTTGGCAGTGTCGATAAACAGTTTCATCGAATATTACCTCCATTTTATGAATAGATGATTGACCTACAGCAGCTGTTTGGCGAGACGAACGACGTTGCTCGGCGAGAAGCCGAAGTATTCCATAACCTCCGGTCCGGAGCCTGAAGCGCCGAACGTATCGATCGACAAGACGGTGCCTTTCGGTCCTGCATAGCGATCCCAGCCTAACGAAATGCCGGCCTCCATCGCGATCCGCTTCGTAACGGAAGAAGGCAGTACGCTTTCTTTGTAAGCCTCGGATTGACGCTCGAACAGCTCCCGGCACGGCATAGCCACGACACGAACTGAGATGCTGTCCCGCTCCAGCTCCGCTTTGGCGCTCACAGCGAGCGACACCTCGGAGCCGGTGGCGATCAGGATCACATCCGGCCGGTCGTTCGTTTCCGCCAAGATGTAGGCACCCTTG
Source organism: Paenibacillus chartarius (assembly GCF_042432825.1). Lineage (NCBI taxonomy): Bacteria > Bacillati > Bacillota > Bacilli > Caryophanales > Paenibacillaceae > Paenibacillus > Paenibacillus chartarius. The sequence goes on from NZ_JBHLWN010000125.1 coordinate 33,606, forward strand.
GCCACTTCCGCCACATTGCCCTTCGTCGCATCATAGACAGGCAGGTTTTGCCGGCTCAGGATGAGCGCTACCGGCCCTTCCTGCTGCTGCAGGGCGTACGCCCATGCGCTCGCCGTTTCATTGGCGTCGGACGGCCTGATGACCGTAAGTCCCGGGATCGTGCGCAGTGCGGCCAAATGCTCGACCGGCTCGTGCGTAGGTCCGTCTTCGCCGACGGCGATCGAATCGTGCGTAAACACGTAGATGACCGGCAGCTTTTGCAGTGCGGCAAGCCGAATCGACGGACGCAAGTAATCGCTGAATACGAAGAACGTGCTGACGAACGGCTTAACGCCTCCGTGCAGCGCCATACCGTTGCCGGCGGCGCCCATCGCATGCTCGCGGACGCCGAAGTAGACGTTGCGGCCTGCGTACGATTCTACGGCGAACTTCCGCTCGCCCCGAATGTCCGTCATCGTCGAATGCGACAAATCCGCACTGCCCCCGAAGATCGACGGAACGATTTTCACATAATGGTTGATGGCCTCACCGCTAGCGACACGTGTGGACACCGGCTTGGAAGCGTCGAAGGTCAAGATGTCGGAGGCATCGATCGATACGGAGCCTTCGATGACTTGTTCAAGCTCCCTTCCTAGCTCAGTATACTGCGTTTTATATGAAGCTAGCAATGTATTCCATTGTTCTTCTTGAGCCTCGCCCTTCCGTTTCAGCTGCTCGAAATGAGCCCGCACTTCTTCCGGAACGGTGAACTCTTCCTCATAGTGCCAGCCGTACACCGATTTCGTCGCTTTCGCTTCTTCTTTGCCGAGCGGGGCGCCGTGTACTTTGTTCGTTCCTGCAGCTTTGCTGCCGTACCCGATAATCGTCCGAATTTCGATCAGCGTCGGCTGCGTGTCGTTCTGCTTCGCCGCTTGGATCGCTTCGGCAATGCGCCCGATATCGTTCCCGTCTTCGACCCGCAGGTATTGCCAGTGCGCCGACTCCGCACGCTGCTGAATATTTTCCGAGAACGACAGATTCAGCTGTCCGTCCAGGGAAATATCGTTGGAATCGTACAATACGATTAATTTGCCGAGCTTCATATGTCCGGCCATGGACATCGCCTCGTAGGAGATGCCTTCCATCAGGCAGCCGTCTCCGACGAGCGCGTACGTATGATGATCGATCACCGGGAACCCGTCTTGATTGAATCTCTCCGCCAGGTGTGCCTCGGCCATCGCCATCCCGACCGCCATCGCCAATCCTTGTCCGAGCGGCCCCGTCGTTGCATCGACGCCGTCCGTATGGCCGAACTCGGGATGTCCCGGCGTTTTGCTGTTCAGCTTGCGGAATTGCTTGACATCGTCCAGCGTCACTTGGTAGCCGAACAAATGCAGCAGGCTGTACAGCATGGCGGAACCGTGTCCTGCGGATAAAATGAAACGGTCGCGGTTGAACCACTTGGAGTGGCTCGGATTGTGCTTCAGCTCTTGGGCCCACAGCGCGTAAGCCATCGGCGCAGCTCCCATCGGCAGCCCCGGATGACCGGAATTGGCGTTGTTGATGGCATCGATGGACAATGTTCGAATCGTATCTATTGCTAACTGCTCAATCGTTTGGGTTACAGGCATATTGGTACATCTCCTCCTGGCAGCACTAGTTTCACGTTTGCATTTCCAATATAATACGATTATCCTCCATACGAGTAATGAATATATTTCATAGGAGCTATAGACCATGTCTATGGGTATTAACTACGAGCTGTATAAAGTGTTTTATTGGGCAGCCAAAACAGGCAGCCTGACGCAGGCCGCCAAAGTGTTGTATCTCACTCAACCGAGCGTCAGCCATTCGATCAAGCAGCTGGAGGACCGGTTCGGCATCACGCTGTTTTACCGGAATGCCAAAGGCGTCGAGCTGACGCAGGAGGGCGCTGTCCTGTATTCGTACATCGAGCAGTCTCAAATGCTGCTGTCGCTGGCCGAGCAGAAAATGACCGCCATGAAAAATTTGGACAGCGGCGAGCTGCGCATCGGCGGAAGCGATTCGCTGTTTAAGCATTATTTGCTGCCGTACCTGGAACGGTTCCATCGCGATTATCCCGGGATCAAGCTCCACCTGAAGCACGGTACGACGCCGGAAATTATCGCTTTTCTGAAGGAAGGGACCATTGATATGGGCGTCGTCCGCATGCCGATCGTCGACGCCCAGCTTGAAGTGAAGGAGAGCATCCAGCTGCAGGACTGCTTTGTGGCCGGGACCCGTTACGCCGAACTCAAGGGGAGCGTGTTATCGCTGGAGATGCTGCTTCGGCACCCGATCATTTTGTTCTCCCGCAACAGCCGGGCTCGAATGGGGATCACGGAGCTGTTTCAGAGCTACGGCTATACGATCAAGCCCGAGATTGAGGTCGGAAGCGTAGATCTGCTCATCGAATTCGCGCGAAACGGGCTCGGGATCTCTTACGTAACGAGGGAATTTGTTTCGAAGGAGCTGGAGGAGGGATCGCTCTTTGAAATTCAGCTGGACGTGCAGCTGCCGCCGTCGAGAGTGGGCATCATGACAATGCGCAGCGTGCCTCTCTCGATCAGCGCCAAGACGTTTATGGAGCTTATGTCATAGGGCGAACGAATTACTTAGGTAATTGCTCACATTTCCTAAACGATTCGCCCCATTGCTTCATATGAAGAATAATCGGTACCAGCGTCCGGCCGAGATCCGTTAATGAGTACTCCACCTTCGGCGGGACCTGCTGAAATACTTCGCGGCAAACAATTCCGTCCTCCTCCAGCTCCCTGAGCTGCAGGGTCAACATGCGCTGCGTTATACTAGGACAAATTTTGCGGAATTCGTTGAAACGTTTCGTACCGTCGATCAGGTGATACAGGAGAACGCCTTTCCATTTCCCGCCGATGATGTCCAGCGTATATTCAACCGGACATCCTTCACCCGCGGGATCACCGCGAAAGCGTGGTTTTCGTATATTCATGACTGACGGCACCCTCCCCTATTTCAGCAGCTGAATCTCACATCGTTACACCCATTTTACGATGTGTTCCAGCGATTGTCTCGTCTTCGGCCGGGGCTCCCGGACCCGGTAGCCGAAAGCAACCATGCAGGCGATCCCGAAACGATCGTCCATGATTCCTTCTTCGATCAGTATTTGTTCAACCTTCTCTTTGTCGAACCCTTCGATCGGACACGAATCGATGCCGATTTGAGCGGCGGCGGTCATCATATTGCCCAGTGCGATATACGATTGCCGGCAGCCCCACTCAAACGCAAGCCGTTCGTCGCCGAGCAGTTTAAAATCGTTCTCCAGGAAGTTATGATACACGTTACCTTTGCGCTGCCGGGCTTCCCCGGGAAGCAGCTGAACTTCCGCCATCATTTTCTGAATATGCGGGGAATCCGAAGTTAAATCGGCCAGTGTACGGGATAAAATAATGACAAAATGGCTCGATGTCGGCAGCTGCTTCTGGGCCCCCCACGTAACGGGAAGCAGCTTCTCGCGAATGGTCCGGTTTTGGACAACAACGAACGTCCACGGCTCAAACCCGAACGAGCTGGGAGATAACCGCCCCGTCTCCATAATAAACGCGAAATCGTCATCGCTTATTAGTTTCGTTGGATCGAACTCCTTGCAAGCATGCCGAAAGCGATACGCCTCCAAAATCTCCTCTTTACGATTCTCCGTCATCCTACTCCCATCCTTTTTCATATATTTTCGTCTATCGAGCCCATATGTTTACAGTTTGCCGGCTTGCAAACCCAGTATAGTCCATAAATACAATAATTAACAGTACGCACATTTATGGTATATAGTATACTTTTTTATACTGTTACATCCCGGTGGAATACAAACGGCGGCCGGATTCATAGATCCGCCGCCGTTTCTGTATTTCTTGCCCCGTTTGCTTACGCTCAGATCGGCATCATTTTTCCCGTGTAATCGACAAAATGAAACTTCGAGCTTGCGTCAGGCACGATCTTACGTTCAATCAGATCCAGAATGCCGTTCGCGCTTTGCCGAGGATCGGTCGGTGCGTTCTCCCCGCCCATATCCGTCTTCATCCAGCCGGGGTGAACGCTCAGCACTTGAATGCCGCGGTCCCGGACATAGGCATGCAGCTGCTCGCCGAACATATTGAGCGCCGACTTCGAAATCGCATAGGGATAATCGCCGGGATAGGCATTCGTCATGCTTCCGGCTTCCGAGGAAATGTTAATGATCGACGCACCCTTCACCGTCAGCAGCGGCAGCATATGTTTGACGACCCGCATCGGGCCGAACAAGTTCACATCGAACGACTTCACGACCGCGTCCATATCGAGCCGCTCGATCGGAGTGCTGCGGGCTGTCAGGATGGCCGCATTGTTTACGATAGCGCCGAGCGTCCGGCCTTCGGCTTGCAATTGCCCGGCGAGCCTGGCAATGCCCGCTTCGTCCGTAACTTCGAGTTCCGCAATGGTCATTCGGCTCCCGTACGCCGCGGCAAGCGCTGTCAGCTTGTCGTTATCGGCCCCAGAAGCACGTACGCCGGCAATGACGGCATGACCTCGCTCCAGAGCCGCGGCGGCCATCTCGCAGCCGAGACCGCGGCTTGCGCCGGTGATCAGGATGTTCATACCGCTCGCTCCCTAGGCTTTGTCGTTTTCCAGCAGCTCAACCAGCACCTTCAGCTCTTTGAATGTATCCATGTAAGCGTATCTGCCGCCCGTATATTCGCCCTTCTGCTGCAGAGGGAAGCCTTTGCTTTCAAGCAGCGTAATCTTCTCCTTCATACCCTCGATGACGAATGCGATATGATGCGGGCCCTCCCCATGTTCGTTCAAGTAGCTGCGCCAAGTGCTCGGATGCTCGTCAGGCTCGATCAGCTCCAGCTGCAGCGACCCCATATCGAAGAAGGCGAGCTTCGCGCGGGCTTCGCTGGGTGAACCGTTAACCTCGGTTTGCGCTTTCTCCCACACATCGGTGACAATTACTTGCGGCTTGGCCACGCCGAAGAAATCCGCGTAAGCTTGGCTGACCTTCTCAATATCGTGAACGAGAATGCCAATTTGAGTAATGACGTTAGTGCCCAGCAGTCCTGACATGCCGATCATCCTTTCGATTGGAAAATACAATGAACTTACGATAACTTCGACTACCGCCTTGAAGAGGGACCGGGTTGAACCTAGTCCAGGCTCCACCTTACCTAGTGTCGCCAAAAGAGTATGCGCTTTCAAAGACGCAATGGATTGCCCTCCGGCAGTGTGACTTAGACCATTTCTCGGCGGCGATGAACGCGCGTACATTTCCTTCAGCAATACATAGTCAAAGTCGCGCCCGCATGCATCAGCGGGGACAATTCCTTAGTCGCTCGCTCGCAACTTCCAGCCTTTTCCGTGATCCTGTTAGTACGCTTACATCATACACATGAATGGAAAGCGTTGTCAATGAGTTCATTCGGCTTCGCAAACCGTCCTCCTGCCGGGTTCAAGGAACGGCCAAGCAGACAAGGCTTAGGCACGATGGCCTAAGCCTTGCTCCAATGTCGATTCCCCTCCTCCTCGGGACTCAGACGATTTGCGATTCTATGCTATCCGGCTTACAGGCTTAGTTCCCATACATCGAGCGATTCAAGGACGGCCTCGCCTTTCCTGGCGAACAAACGAAGGCCAAGGCTAGCCGGGTCGGGATAAATCCGGTTCGTGACCGTCTTCATTCCGTGATTGGCAAATAGCTCCACCGACGACCGGTCGAGGTACAGATGAATGACAATGCGGCCGCCCGGCAGCGGAGCCAGCTCCAGCTCGCTGCAGCCAAGCTCGCCCGCGCCGGAGCGGCTGCGGTCCATCCGCAGCTTGCCTTCCGGCCAACAATACGAGACTTCGGTAAACTGGCCGCCGTCCTCGGAGCACCTGAGCTGCAAACCAAACTCACTTCTGGTCGCCGAATCGGCTATACGGAAGATCGCCATGATCTCCAGAGCGTCGCCATACGCACCGGTAAGCGGCACAACCGTATCGGCACCCATCGTCATCATGCCGAACGCATGATGCGCGCCCCGCAGCGACTTCGCCTCTTCCACCGGATTCATGCGCAGCGTGCCGTCCGCAGCCAGCGTCAGCTCGCGGGGAAGCGTAAACGTCCCCATCCAGCCGCGCTCCTGTTCCGGCATGCGTGCCCCCCATATGTTCATCCAGCCGATCAGAATGCGCCTTCCCCGTTCGTCCTCGAACGTCTGCGGCGCATAAAAATCATAGCCGTATTCGAGCCTTTCCCTATAGCGCACATCCAGCTTGCCTGTTTCGTAGTTGAAACGGCCGGACAAATACATCGTCTTCGTATCGCCCATATTCATCGGTGAGAAAATAAGCACATGCTCACCGCCGCCCCCAAGCGCGAACAAATCCGGGCATTCCCACATGTTGCCCATCGTCCCGTCGCTTTCAGCCGCAACCCCGGCGTACGTCCACTGCCGCAAGTCCGGCGATGCGTACAGCAGCGCCTTGCCCAAGCCGTCCTTGCCGTATCCGACGACCATGTACCATTGCCCTTCATGCCGCCATACTTTCGGATCGCGGAAGCCAAAGCCGCCTGTCTCCGGTGGAGCGGCGACAACGGGATTATGAGCCGACTTCTCAAACGTGACGCCGTCGGAGCTCGACGCGACGCACTGCACCTCCTCCGGCGTGCGGCCATCGACATGCCCAGTGTAGATCAGCGTAAGACGGCCTTGATCGTCGACAGCGCTGCCCGACCAGCACCCGTAACCCCGGCAGTCACCCGAATCGTATTCTTCGGACGGCGCTAACGCGATAGGCAAATGCTCCCAGCGCATCAGGTCCTTGCTCTTGGCATGCCCCCAATACATGGGACCATGCCGGGGCTCGTACGGATTGTGCTGATAGAACACATGGTATTCGCCCTTATACACAATCAACCCGTTAGGATCGTTCATCCAGCCGGCCGGCGGCATCAGATGGTAACGAAGCCGGTAACCATCTTCGTCCGGGAGCTCGGCCGCCGCCCGCTGCAGCGCCGCATTGGCTTGCCGCAGCCGCTCCGTGTGACTTGTTTGCAATTGCTCTTCTTTTTGTCGTTCCACCTATATCCACCTTCCTAGATCATCTTTATGATGAATGCTCCGCCTGCTGCAGCAATGCTTCGATCCGGTCCTTCGACGCTAACGCCGGAATCGCTCCTTTGCGGGTCGCCGCTAGAGCGCCGGCCGCATTCGCGAAGCGCAGCGCATCGCGCAGCTCCGCTTCGCTCCAAGCCGCAAGCTGCTTATCCAGCTCGAGCACCTTATACAACAGAGCGCCGAGAAAGCCATCCCCCGCTCCGGTCGTATCGATCGTCTGAACAGCGCAGCTCTCGACATGACCCCAGCAGCCGTTCATGCGGAAGTACGACCCTCTCTCGCCGGCCGTCACCAGCAGCATCCGGATCGCGTGCTTGTCCGTCAGCTTCTGCGAAGCGGCTTCCACGTTCGGCATCCCGGTCAAGAAATGTAATTCTTCCTCGGATACTTTGACGACATCGGACAACCCGATTCCCGCGTTCATCATCTCCAGCGCCTCGCGCTCATGATTCCACAGCGCAGGACGCCAGTTCGGGTCGAACGAGATCAGCGCCCCATTAGCCTTGGCAACCCTTGCCGCCGCAATCGTTGCACTTCGACTAGGCTCGGCAATCATAGAGATCGAACCGAAATGAAAGATCCGCGTGTCCGCAAGCAGCTGGGCACTCAGCTCTTCTTCCCGCAGGAGCTGGTCGGCACCGGGCTTGCGGACGAAATGAAACGAACGCTCGCCGCGCTCATCCAGCTGTACGAAGGCCATCGTCGTATGCGCTTCTTCCGTCTCAATAAGTCCGGTAGAGGATACGCCGTGCTCCTGTAGTGTTTGCCGCAAGCAAGCGCCGAACGGATCTTTGCCTACTTTGCCGATGAAGGCCGCCCGCTTCCCGAGCTTCGCCGCCGCCACCGCCACGTTCACCGGCGCACCGCCGGGATTACGTTCAAACAGCGGCTGCCCCTCGGCCGACGTCCCGTAAGGTGTAAAATCAATTAAAGCTTCGCCCAAAGCCACAATATCGCAGTTCATCGCAATTATCCTTTCCACATAACGAACATCAGCCTTTAATGCCCGACATCGTAATCCCTTGAATGTAATACCGCTGCAAGAACAAGAACAACACCAGGATCGGCGCCGTCGACAACGTATTCGCCGCCAGCACGTTGGACCAGTTCGTCCCTTGGTTGGAGGAGAACGCCGCAATGGAGACCTGAATCATTTGCTTGCTCTGGTCGTTGATCACGATCAGCGGCCACAAATACGAATCCCAGTTGCCCAGAAACGTGATCAGCCCTAACGTAATGAGCGCGGGAACCGCCGCCGGCAGCACGATGGATACGTACGTTCTCGGCAAGCCGGCCCCGTCGATACGGGCCGCTTCCATCATTTCATCCGGTACCTCCGCGAAAAACTGCCGCAGCATAAAAATACCGAACACGGACAGCATCGAAGGCACAATGAGCGCTTTGTAGGAGTTCAGCCACCCCAAATCGTGCATAAGCAAATAGTTCGGCACCAGCATCACTTCGCCCGGGATGATCATCGCGGACATGAACAGGGCAAAGACGATCGGCTTGCCGCGAAACCGCAGCTTGGCGAAGGCGAAGGCGGCCATCGAGTTAATCAGCAGAACAAGCGCCGTTACTGCGGAAGCTACGACGAACGTGTTCCCGATATAACGAAGAAACGGATTGCGCGGGTTATAGATGACGTTCTGGTAATTTTTCAGCGTCCACTCGACCGGAACGAGCAAATGCAGCTCAATCGACGTATATTTGAACAGCTCCTGATACGGCCGCAGCGACCCGGCTGCCATCCACACGATCGGTCCGATCGAGATCAGCGCGATGAGGATCATCAACAGCATCGTTAACAGTCCATACACTTTATTCAAGGTTGCCGCCTCCTATTGCTCCGCGTCTTTGTTGAACAGCTTCATCTGTATCAAGGAAATCGTCAGGACGATCGCGAACAGCACGAAGGCGGCGGCGGTCGCATAGCCCATTCTCATTTGGGTGAAAGCTTGCTTGTAAATGTAGTACACGATCGTCTCCGTAGAGCCGTTCGGCCCCCCGTTCGTCATGACGAATACGAGTCCCGACAGCTTGATCGCATCGATGGTCGTAATGATGACGACAAAGGCGGTCGTCCGCTTGAGCAGCGGCAGCGTTATGCGGACAAACTGCTGCAGCCGCGAAGCACCGTCGATCCGGGCCGCTTCGTACAGCTCCGGGGAAATTTGATTCAGCCCGGCCAGGAAAATAATCATGAAAAATCCCGCACCCTTCCATATGCCCAGTACAATGATGCCGTTCATCGCCGTATCCGGGTCGGATAAAAACTCCGTGATCGGCAGATGGAGCGCTTTAAGAAAGCTGTTCAGCAGGCCGTAATCTTTGTTGTAGATCAGTTTGAAGACGGTCGCCGCAACCGCGGTCGAAATGATCACCGGGATAAAGAACAGCGTGCGGAACAGCCCGGACACAGCCGTCTTCTTCTGAACGAGCAGTGCCATTCCTAACGCGATGCTCGTCTGAACCGGTATGACGATCAAGGCGAAATGAAAAGAATGGATCAAGCTGTTGTAAAAAGCTCTGTCGCCCAGCAGCTGTCTGTAGTTGTCCAGCCCGACGAAGACGTTGCCCGCTCCGACCAGCGAGTAGTTCCTGAAGCTGATGGCAAGAGCTTGAAGCATCGGATAAAAAACAAATACGAGCAGCAGGGCGAACGCCGGAGCAAGGAACCAGAAGGCCGTCGCTTGCTCGTGCCTGCGGAATCGCTGCGATGATTGCTTCGGTCGTAACGTGGAATCCATCGTACATCTCTCCTCTACCACACACCGGATGTTAGGTCTTATTTCTGTTCGAACACAAACACGTTCAGCTTCGACATGATGCGGCCATCCCCGCTCACGGCTTGGATTTCCGCCTGCCCCGGCTTCACGCCGGTAACAGTCGCTCCGCCTTCCGCGGCCGCGACGACGGCGACGGCTTCGTCGCTGGACCGCCACTGCAGCGTCTGCGGAACGCCGAGCGGAATGACGGCCGCTTCGACCCGCATCGCCTCGCCTGCAGGCACATCCAAAGAAGCTTTGCCAAGCACGATTCGCAGCGGCTTATCGCCGTCGGGATCCTCATCGCGCCATACCGATCTCAACGGATAATACTGAGCTTCGTTCAGAATGACGCCCCCCGCTTCCGGCGCATCCGCCGTCAGCTCCAAGCCGCTGCTCGTCGGATCCGGGAAGACGATGGCGGACATGACGGCTTCACCGTCGTTTGCAAACACCTCGATACTGGATTCATCGACGAACATGCGCAGCTTGAGCTTGCCTTCCTTCAGCCGGAGAGGCGCCGTCATGACCTCGGCGAAGCCTTTCTCGAATGCGGTGCTGCCCGACCTCGTGCGGTCAAGACTAAGCTTCTCCGCAGCCGCGTCGTAACTGACGGCCGTCTCTTGGCCGGCTCCCTGCCGCAGCTTGAAGGTCGCTATCGCTCCCGGCTGTACGGTCAAGTCCGCCGCCAGCTCGTAGGACGTCCCTCTAATACCGGCAAACGGATTGCGTCCGGCGGCGAGCTGCTGTTTGGGCAGCGTAACCTGCTTGCCTCGCAGCGCTTGCAGTTCCTTGACCGGCTCCTGAATCAGCCGCAAGCCCTGCCCCGGGATATTTCTCAGCCTTAGCTCGCGAGGGATCGACAAGTTTCCTTTCCAGCCCCCGGTCGGCATCGCAAACGGATACCGCCAATTGGACATCCACCCGAGCCAGATGCGGCGTCCGTCCTTCGCCGGGATGTCCGAATACGACACCGCCGCATAAAAGTCTTTCCCATAGTCCGTCCAGAGCACGTCGGACGGCTGATTGTCGTTATGGAACGTCTTCCCGTCGAAGCTGCCGATAAAATATTGCGCGGTGGAGCCCTTCGTCGCGTCGTTGTTGCCGATGCTGACAACCAGCACCCACCGCTTCCGCTTCGTTCCCTCGACAGGCAGCTCGAACAAATCCGGGCATTCCCACACCGCCGCGTGCGAGCCGTGTTCGCTGCCGAATTCGCCGCTCATCGTCCACGCTTTCAGATCGGGCGACGTGTAGAAACGCACCCGGTTGTCGACGGAAACGACCATCACCCACGCTTGCGTCGGCTGGTGCCAAAACACCTTCGGATCGCGGAAATCTTTCAGTCCGGGATTCGGAAGAACCGGATTGCCTTCGTATTTCGTCCACGTCCGCCCACGGTCTGAGCTGTACGCTATGCTCTGCGATTGGACGCCGCCTTTGAAATGCGTGAATATGGCCACCAAGCCCGGTTTGCCGCCGAAAAATCCGCTCGTATCGCGGGCGTCGACGACGGCGCTGCCCGACCATATTTCCCCAAGCGAATCCCGCACAAGCGCTACGGGCAAATGCTCCCAATGCAGCAAATCGCGACTGACGGCATGCCCCCATTGACCGCTGTTCTGATAAAATTGGTGATACTCGCCCTCGAAATAAACCATCCCGTTCGGATCGCTCAAATTGCCGGAGACGGGCGACAAATGATATTGCGGACGGTAAGGCTCCTTATACGCATTCGGATCACTCGAATACGTAATCCCCCGAGCTTCGGACGATATTCGCACATCCTCGTAACGATCCATCAGCACCGCCCCTCCGATTCCTCCACATACAAGCGCTGAAGCAGCGCCGGCTAACCATAACCGCTTGCTCTTTCTCATGCTACCTCCAGACATTCGTCATCCGTGCCGATATCGTCATTGTAACGGAGCCGTATTCGCAAAGATTCCAATATGCTCGGATATCGTTTTTCAATTTCTTTGGATCAAAAAAAGCCCGCTGCATAAGCAGGGGCTCGCAAGCTGTGTCCGGCGCATGTCACTGCGCATCGCTGCGGAGCAGCTCTTCCCGGTACTCCTTCGGACCTTTCCCGTAATACTTCTTGAACGCCGTGCTGAAATAGCTGGAGCTGGAATAGCCGACAAGAGTCGCAATATCGGTCAGCTTCAACTCACGATCCTTAAGCAGGACCACAGCTTTGCTCAGCCGAAGCTTCGTCACGTAATCGCTGAACGTCATGCCGGCGCTTTGCTTAAACAGTCCGGACAAATACGTTTCATTCAGGTGAAACATGTCGGCCAGCGAAGATAGCGTCAGCTCGTAGCAGAAATTTTCATCCACATATTTACGTATTGCTTCCATCATCTGCTGGCCGCTGGAAAAGCGCGTCTTCTGCACCTCGTTCATGACGAGCTGCGCCATCTCGTGCAGCTGCTCCAGCACCTGCTCCCGGGATGAGTAATCCCTCACCGTCAGCTGGCAGCTCCATAAATAGTTTTGCAGCGACGTGTCGCCGAGCTCAAATTTTTTGGCAACCGAATGAAACAGCAAAATCATCCGCAGCGCCATAAACGTAAATACAAACATCGGCGTATGCTGCCCGTCCGCGAAAATCGTCTGCATATGGTGGATGAACGCCTTCATATCGACATTTTCGATCGATTGCACCAGCTTCCGCTCCGCCTCGGGCGTGAACGCATGCGTCAGCTCCAGCATTTGGCTCCCGGTATGCGCCGAATCGATCGTGCTCCGGCTCCAGGACAGCATACTGGAGGCGTAGCCGTCCTTCAGCTGACGGAGCCCTAGAATCGGCTCCCCGATGCCGACGACGCTGTCTACCTTCAAATAGCTCTTCAAATTGCGTTTCAGCTCGCGCACGAAGCTTCGCACGAAGCTATCGCGGTTCGTATCGCCGTGCAGCAGCACAAGGTAATGCAGAATCGACGGACGACCGGCGTCATAGAACGGGATCACCTGCTCCCATCGCTCCGCCGACTCGCGGCACAGCAATTGGAAGGCGAGGTACAGCAAGTCCTTGCGTTCGCTCCAATCGTCCAGCCGACCCGGCGGTATCCGCATTTCCACCGTAACGAACTGCGCCGCCACATCGTCGACGGCCAGCGAGGGGAGCCGCAGCCGCTGCATGCGCTCCTTCATCGCGGATTGGCTGAACCCTTCGGCCTTGACCAATTGCCAGATGGCTTGCTCGCGCATCGTCTGCAGCGCTTGATGGTGGATCAGCTCCTCTTGCGCCTGCCGGGTTTCCCGGTTACGGCCCTCTTCGAGCTCCCCGGACAGCCTCGCGAGCAGCGCCAGCAGCTCGCTGCGCACAACCGGCTTGAGCAAATAATCCTTGACGCCGAGCTGAATCGCCGCTTTCATATATTCGAAATCCGAATAGCCCGACAGCACGATGATGGGCATGCCGGGATATTCGCTCTTGCAAGCGTGAATGAAGGCGATCCCGTCCATCTGGGGCATCCGGATATCGGTCATGACGACATCCGGCAGCGGGCCGCCGGCAAGAAGCTGCAGCGCTTCCGCGCCTCCCGAAGCTTCCATCGCGATCTCGTAGCCTGCGGAAGCCCAATCGATCTTCGCCTTAATGCTGTTACGTACGCCGACTTCGTCGTCAATAAGCATCATCCTGTACATTCACCGTCAGCTCCTCACAATCGGCATAAGCAGCGTAATCGCCGTTCCGACGCCTAACCCGGTTTGAACATCGACTTGAAATTGGCTGCCGTACTGCAGCCGGCATCGCGACAGCACGTTGCGCAGTCCGATGCTGTGCCCGGCACTCCCCAGAATGGCGACCGGATCGCCCTTATTCAAGCCGGCGTACAAATCGCGCACAAGCTCCGCAGTCATGCCGATCCCGTTATCCTTGACCGTCAGCAGAAGTCGATCTTCCTGTACCTGCGATTTCAGATACACCTGCGCGATACCGTCTTTCTCCAAGCTGTATTTGACGGCGTTCTCGACGAGCGGCTGCAGAATGAATTTGGGGATCAGATAAGGTCCGGCCGCTGTGTCCTCTTCAATAACGAGGCGCAGCCGCTCCTCGTGACGAAGCTGAAGAATGAACAAATAATCGCGGATGTAGGCCATCTCCTCGCTGACTCGCACGAGATCGCTGTGCAAATTCAGCGAATACCGCATCATTTTGCCGAGCGCTTCCGTGGCGTCCATCACCAGATCCTCGCGCTTCATCGCCGCCAAGCCGCTAATAATCTCCAGCGTGTTATTGTAAAAATGCGGATTGATCTGCAGCAGCAGCGCCTTGTACTCGGCATTTTTCCTGCGTACGTTCGTTTCAAACTCCGTTTCGATCAAGTGCCGCAGCCTGTGCGTCATCTGCTCGAACACTCCGGTTACGTAATCGACTTCGCTGTGCCCTCTGCGGACCTTCGGCATGAACTGCAGCGCCTGTCCGAACTCGCCCCGTTCCACATGCTTCATCGCTTTGGCCAATATGCTGAGCGGCTTCGTAATGCCGAACGACAGCCAGAAGGCGGCGATCATGGCGAGCACGAGCAGCAGGACGGTCACAACGAGTATCGTTTGGCGGATTTGCGTAATTTTCTCATACATTTCAGCCTCCGGTACGGTGCCGACGATCGTCCAATCCTGAGCCGGCAGCTTGCGGAAGAACAGCAAATTCGTCTCGCCGCCGGACCGAATCGGAAAACTGCCGCTTATCTGCGTACCGAACGAGCCGGCGATTTGCTTCATCGCCCTCTCCAGAACGTCCGTATCCCCGGACAGATCCTGATTGAGCACGCTCGTGCCTTCATGCGTCAGCAGCACAACCTTGCCGGTATTCCCGATCCGAATTTTTTCAATCGCGTTCTTCAGCAAAGAGCTCGGGTAATTCACTTTGATGAACCCGGCCTGGCGAAACGACTGAAGATGTACGAGCGGCAGCAGCAAGCTGTTGACCGAACGGGAACGCATGATGTCATCCGACTGGTCCGTATCTTTGTGGGCGGAAGTCCACTTCCTCTTTGCCGTTTCATAAGCCGAATACCAAGCGCTATTGAGGTAGCTGCGGTCCGACGTCCACAGCCCTCCCGACTGCTCGGTAAACACACTGATCGATATTCCGCTCGAATTGTTGACGGCATACGAAGAGAAGGTTTCCCGCAGCCGCTGCTTGGCCGGCACTAGATCCTGCAGCGAATGGTCCGGGTTGATTTGAATTTTCAGCCACTCCTGCGTCGTCCGGCTGCTCATCACCTGATTGCCCATATCCTCCACTTGCACGAGCAGCGTGCTCGCATGGGAGGCGAACTGCTCGATCGTCTGCGTCGTTGAGGATTCGATCGAAGCTTTAATAATTTGGGTCGCCTCGCCGCTTAATATATACGCAAGTGCCGCAAAGGGAACAATCAGCAAGCTCGACAACACGGCCATCAACCGGTTCCTTAATGAAAAAAACATGAGTTCCCCCCGCGCTGACCAAGCCTCTCGTATTATGGTTTTACTATACACCGCACCTTAGCCGGCTCACAACGACAAAGAGACGATCATCGAAATGATTCGTCTCCTGCCGCATCGCTTACTTTTTCTTCTGCGCTTCCGCATCGGCGTACGCCTTGTCGATCGCCGTAACGGCTTCGGCAACGGCCGTATCGATATTGCGCTTGCCGATTGTCACGTCTTCGAACATTTTATTGACGGCATCGGCCATTTGCGGGAAGATCGGCGTAATCGGACGCGGTCTGCCGTACTTCTGATTTTGCACGACGAAGATGTTCTTCGGATACTCGTTCAGCTCGGGGAATTGCTTCGCGGCGGAATATCGGGACGGAATGTCCTTCGTCATTTCGCAATAAATCTTTTGTCCTTCCGCTCCGGTTACGAAGTTGATGAATGTCCATGCTTCATCCGGATGGCCGCTTTTCGCCGAGATGCCGAGCGCCCAGCTTCCGTTCGCAACGGCCTGCTTCGTGCCCTTCGGCAGCGGCGCGATGTCGTAATCTTCACCCAGCTTGAAGCTCGGGTACTTCTCCTTCAAATTCGCCAGCGACCACGAGCCGTCGATCGTTATCGCCAGCTTGCCGTTCGGGAATGGCTCCGGCGGGTACTCCAGCGCGGAAACTTGCTCTTTGTTATACAGCTCCGAGAAGAACTGAATCGCCTTCTTCGTTGCCGCGGAATCGAGATAGCCCTTCGCCGTCTTGCCGTCAGGACTCATGATTTCCCCGCCGAACTGCCAAACGATCGGATATTTGAAATAAGCGGTGGCGCCGGCATTGCCGAAGCCCTGCGCCGGATCGATACCGAAGACGCCCTTGGCAGGGTCGTTCAGCTTCTTCGCCGCATCCAGCACCTGCTCCCATGTCCAAGGCTCGTCCGGATTTTTGGACGGCAGCGGAATGCCATTGGCCTGGAACAGCTTCTTATTGTAGAACAACGCAATCGACGATTCCGTTAACGGCGCCATATATATTTCATTCTGATACGTGTACGTGGCGAGAGTCGATTTCGGAATATCGTCCATATTCCCGTCCGCTTTGAAATACGAGGTCAGCGGCTTCAGCGCTCCCGCGTCGGCGTAGGAAGCGAGCGTCGGCGCATCGAGCGCCATAATGTCCGGCGGGCTTCCGGAAGCGATGGACACCCGCAATTTTGTATCGTAATCGGAGTACGGAATCGGTACCATGTCTATGGAGATGTTCGGATGTTTCTCCATGAAGGCTGCAACGAGCTTCTCGTAGGCTGCATTCTCCGTATCGTTGCCCGAATTCCGCCAAAACGTAAGCTTTACCTTCTCCGCCTTGTTCACGGATGCGTCGGCCTGCTTCGTCTCCCCTGCAGGTTTAGCGCTTTCACCGGAGCTTGAGCAGCCGGCCAGCATGCCGCCGAGCAGAACCGCACTGCACATCAGTCGGTATGTTTTCTTCACTTTGTTGTCCCCTCTCTTGTAACTATGTCGTTCGTTCATGTCCTTATCTTAACAAAGGCGAGGGGACTTGAAATTCAATTTTCTCTGCTTTGCACTTGCAATATGCTCACAACCGCTGATGCCGATCTCGTGCGAATGCCAGTCGGTACATGAGCAGATGAACGCTCAGCACCATGATATAGATCGGAAACGAGTACATCCATTGGTACCCGTGCTTATAATGAAACACGCCGGCTATAACGGCCAGCTTTTCGAGCCCCGTAGCCATGCACGCCCATATCAATAAATAAATGATTGTCATGAATTCGAACATCCGCAGCCGCTCATACCCGTAAATAAACAAGTAGCCGAACGGCGCGTACATGATGTAAGAGATCATATCAAACAGCTCGTAGCGGGAATGGTCGCCTAAGTCGTAGAAATCGAACGGCGGCACCTCGATCGTATGATCGAACACGAGACCGAAGGCAACCCCGATCAGCAAAGTAAACGTCGTTTGCAGCGGCGAGAACCGCCGCGGAACGATCCAGATCGCCGCAAAGCCGATTACGGTCAAGCCGATGACGAACCATTCGTTCCCATCGAATTGTGTGCTGTAAACGACGTCGTCCATTATCTGACCCATCCTTCTTTGAATGCCATCCGCCGAAACAGACCTCCCAACAGCAGCGTAACCGCCATCATCGACAGGATTATCACCGATTCCATCCCGGTCGTCCACCCGTTATCGGTCAGCACGCCGTTCCAGCGGAGCATCGCACCGATCAGCAGCTGGAACAGAAACGTATAGATCGTAATCGCCCAGCGCAGAACGGATCGGGACGTATTCAGAAATACATTGGCGAAAGTGATCAAGACGAATGTTACGGTAAAATCGTTATGCAATATCAACGAGATGAAGTGCGGCATGCTGTGCGTATTGATCTGAAATTTATTCATGTTATAGCCAATAATCGTCAGCTTGTTGGTCAGAATGGCTTCGAGCACCATAAACAGCAGGAAGTTGACGGCTAGCGGCAGCTTCTTCGCGAGCATCGCCTGAATGAGAATGCAGAACCATGCTATGCAAACGAAAATAACGATGACCACGGAAGCGTCCACACCCCTGTTTGTTTTCTATAACCATTCCCTGGAATGCTTTGATTTATGCTCGTTTGCTGCCGACGCCGTTTCCTCTGATATTAACTCGACTGTTGAATAGGCGATTTGCGGCTCAGCATGGCAGACATGACTATTTAATTGTAGGTACATTACAATTTCATCCGCCGCACGTTAATGCATCGAAATTGCCGTTCCTTCGCCCACTTTTCACGCTTCCGTCTGAAGTTTAACGGTTTGTAAGGGACCTATTTTGCCGGTTACGCGGTTTTGCTGCAATATTACGGACTTTGAAGGCGCTATCGGCCGACGATTGGGGTCATTCCTATTAAGCCCCCTAATTGGATTGGAGAGTATCTAGGGAAATAAGGTACTATTAATTCAAG
>NZ_JBHLWN010000126.1:0-1588 GCF_042432825.1 Paenibacillus chartarius
TTTGTTAAATTATGGTTTTTTTAAGCTGTGATGGCTTGATATTATCGGCCATTTTGTCTCCTTATGCTGCATTTTTCCGTTTTTGGGCAGACCTCTCCCGCTTATAGACTGTGGCCTGTTTAGGATATTTCGCAGAGTGTAGCTTGCGCAAATTGTAACTTAAAGCCAGCAGCACAAATTCACCTTCAACTTTGGCTTCGCCTCGCAGGTGAAACTGGCGGAATCCTTGAACTTCTTTCATTTCGCCCCATGCCGGTTCCACAATGGCCTTACGCCTGCGGTAGATAGCTTTGCCCTTATCGCTTTGCACTTTGGTTCGCATGGCCTCGCGAACCGGGTCCGTTTCGGAACGGGTAATCGTGCGCTTGCCCGACTTGCCCTTGACACAGTCTTTTTGAAACGGACATTCGTGGCAGGCTGAACACTCGTACACCCATTTCGTTTGCCGGTTCGGATCATCGGCATGTTGAGTTGCTTTGAGTTCCAGCACTTTTCCGGCAGGGCAAATATACGTATCGGTTTCCGGCTGATACGTAAAGTTGGTTTTGTCATATGGATTTTTCGCTTGCTTGCCTTCTTTGACCGCTGCGATATAGGCGTCTACCTGGGCCGCCTCTGCGGCTTCAATGTTGGGTGCGCTGAAATAGCCCGCATCCGCGCTGACCTTCTCTGGCATACTGCCGGTGTTGTCTTGAATGGATTCGAGCACGCCCCCAAATTGTTTTTGGTCGCTGCTGCTATTGCTCATTTTTAACCCGACAATAAGGTGATGATCGGAATCAACCGCGATTTGCGGATTATATCCTTGGATGACGCCCTGGGTCTTGGTATCCATGATTCGAGACTCCGGGTCGGTGAAATTAATTTGGTCTTTTTCCGGTGTTTTCGATTCCGATTCGGGCTTACGTTCTTCCAACTGTTTAAGAGCTTCTTTGATTTTTTCAAGCCGTGCCTGCCGATCTTGCACTTCGGCGTTCACGGATTCCGGAAACAGCGAGAGTTGCCCCTCTTCCTGTTCATCCGCCTGCTGAGCTTGTTCAAGAGCTTCACGGATTTCTTTTTCCAAACGCTCGATTTCTTGTTTCATCCGCTCCCGGGACATCGCCTTATGCTTGGATGCATTGGCTTTTAGCTTGGAACCGTCTATGCTGACATGTCCGAGGGAGACGTAACCCAGATCCATGGCGATTTGCACAACCTGCTTGAACAGACCGGGTAATAATTCAAGGTGATCCTTTCGAAAATCACTAATCGTCCGGAAATCTGGCTTGTGACCGCCACATAACCAGCGAAACGGAATATTTTCCTTGATGGCTGTATGAATTTTGCGGGAGGTGAATACGCCGGTGGCATACCCATAAAACCACAGTTTCAACAGCATGGCAGGGGGATACGCTTCTTCTCCACGGTTGGAGTACCGACTTGTCATCGCTGACAGATCCAACTGATCGACGATATCGCTGACAAGCCGCGCCAAATGTTCTTCGGGAACCCACTCGCTCAAATACATCGGAATGAGTTCTCCTTGTTCCGTGGAGTAAGCTTTAAATTTCGCCATGCTCTACACGTCCTTTACATCCATTACTTT
>NZ_JBHLWN010000127.1:0-727 GCF_042432825.1 Paenibacillus chartarius
TGTATAGCAAGGTAAATATTTTCCTGACGATGCCCGTTCAGCGACGCCTCCTTTCGAGCTCCTGTAGCTTTTTTAAGAGAGCATTCTCCGCCCGAAGTCGCTCGTTTTCATACTCCAGTTTCTTCATGGCAAGCTTTTGCTGATCGGCCTTTGTTAACTCTTCAGGTGCCTTCGTTCGTCCTCTGCCGTCTTGCAAAGCGTCTTGTCCGCTAGCTTCATACTTTTTTACCCATTGGTATACTTGTTGATAGGATACCTGGAACTGGCTTACGGTTTTTTGGTAATCTCGATTATTAGCAAGGCAGTACAATACGATGTTAATTCGCTCTTCCCAAGTCGTTGTCCGTCCCTTTGTCATAGCGGCTGCGCCTCCGTTCTTGTACGGTCTTAGACCGCTATGACTATTATACTTCCTAATCCAGTCCCTGAGCTGTGTACGGCTTGCAATGCGGTATGTTCTAATGACTTCATTCTGCGAGTACTTCCCCGAAAGATAATCTTGAACCGCTTGTAATTTAATTTCCGATGAGTAGCTCTTATTCTCTACACGCAACTCTAACCCTTCGATTCCATAAAATTCGTAACGCCGTCGCCATTCCTTCAAAGTACTGACGCTAATGCTATATTTACAGGCTATCCCGCTTAGTGACCCTTGACCCGTTTTAAGTTCCTTCAATATGGCTAACTTCTCTATTCCACAGTACTCGTTAATTTTGGACATGAAAAA
>NZ_JBHLWN010000128.1:0-1611 GCF_042432825.1 Paenibacillus chartarius
TCTGAAAAAATGCAAAAAGAGAACCCGCAGTCGCCGCTCCAGATTCATGACCAGAAACTGAAGGGCGATGACGGTCAAACTGGTTTCGGCGCCACGCGCCCGAATGCGACCTAGGCCCAATTTGCGCTTGCCTTCTCCAAATTTTCCTTCGATCGCATTACGCTGTACAGCGTCCTGGCGCTCTTGCCGACGATCGGCGACTTCACTTTGCTCTTTCGAGGGTCTGCCGAGCTTCGGGCCACTAAGGCGAATCCCTAGCGTTTTGCAATAGTTCAGGTTGTCTCGATTGCGGTAGATTTTATCGGCTAGAATGACGGCGGGATAATACCCGAATCGCTGTTTGTACGCTTCCACCGATGCTTGCAGCGTGGTTGCCTCGTTGAAGCTGTCCCATTGTGCCGTTTCGATCCAAGCGTAACCGTCCACCAGACTGGCGGCGATTTTGGCGCCGAACTCCACGTTCGCTCCAGCTTTGCCTCGAACCATCGGACGTACATGCGGCTGTTCGATACTCACGATGCGATCGGCGACGACATGCGTATTCTTCTCTAGCATTTCGCGCTGCTGACGGTAGAGCTCCGAGATGATCAGAAGCTGGCGATAGTGTCTTTTGCTCAGTTCCGTGAGAGGCGTATACTTCACGAGGGCTTCAATAATCCGCAGATTCCGTCCCACGTAGCCAAGTTGCTTTTTGATCGCTTTGCGGATCACCTTGCCCGATGCCTTGCGTTGCTTGGAAACACTCAGGTACGATTTTCTGGCTTTCTCGCGGTACGTGCGCGGCTTCTCCATCGCTCCGACATGGGGACGGTGCAGTACGTCGATGATGTCTTCCAGGATTTCACGGGCGTGATTCAGCAGCCCCAAGTCAGTCGGATACTTGATGTCCGCAGGCGCGCATGTCGCATCCAGCATGAGGGTGCCCTTGTTCATGACTTCCGCTGTCGGTGCGGCTGTAGATGGCAGGACGTGTAGCTTTTTCGCCATGTTGCGGGGTTTCTTCGCCACAACAGGGGGCTCCTCGGGAATAGAGAAAGCGTCCCCTACCTCCATGGTGAGCTGCGAGCCGCCCGCGTCGTTGTCGTCGTCATCGCGATCTCGCTTGGACGATTTCGGTTTCGCCTCGACCTCTCGCTCTGCTTGCAGCGCGGCTTGGGCGATCCAGTCGTTGACTTCAGCTAGGATTTCCAAGCCGAACCGTTCCCGAAAATGCGTGAGCAGGGAGTGATGAAACGGCACTTCATCGACATACGCGGTGTAGCCCAAGAAGAACTGCAAATATGGATTTTCCTGGATTTGTAAGGTGGTCTCGCGGTCACTTAAACCAAGGCGCTCCTTGATGATGAGCGAGCCGAGGGCGATACGTGCCGAGTACGCCTTTTGGCCGATGGCTGGGGACTTGAACGAGCTCACATATTTCTCTTCTACTTTGTCCCAAGGGATGATCGCCGCAAGCTGCACCCACCGATTGGTTGGATTTAATTTTCCGCCAAAGGGCAAATAGAAGTTTTCCAACAAGTCTGCCATATCTCGATTCAGCACGAACACTTTCGCTCACTCCATCTGCAAGGTTTTTTACCGATTTTCCGTGTTTTCTTTGCAGATGAATTC
>NZ_JBHLWN010000129.1:0-1471 GCF_042432825.1 Paenibacillus chartarius
CTCCCTTGGTAAAGTGATGTTTGCGCACAACACACCAAGAAGGAGGAAGCTCCTGTGAGCCACTTTACCACAACAATGCCGACGATGAAAGAGATTGAGCAATGGATTTTCCGGAAAATGCAGGAGGAATTCGCTCGTGCGATGAAGCAGGTGCTGGAGGCGCTGGATCAGCAGATCCTGGAGCAACGGGACCGAGAGCGTTATCGAGTAAAGGACGAGCGTGAAACAAGCGTCAACACGGTGTTCGGGAACGTGCGCTTCAAGCGGAGATTGTATTGTGATCGTAGAAGCGGAAAACACGTGTATCTGCTGGATCAGCTGTTGCAATTCGAAGGGCGCGGGAAAGTCAGTCCGCATTTGGAGGAGACAGCAATCGCATTCGCAAGCCAAGGACCGTCGTACCGGGACAGCGCTAAGCGGCTGGAGCAGCTGCTGGGATACAATGTGCTAAGCCATCAAGCGATCAGGGAAAAACTGATGGAGCGTGCGGAACAGCCGATGTCTGAGGTGAAGCGACGCCCAGCGCGAGTATTGTTCGTGGAAGTGGATGGGCTATACACGAAGCTGCAGCGGAGCAAGAAGCGCGGGATGGAGAACGCAATCGCGGTCGTACACGAAGGCTGGGAGAAGAACGGCAAGCGGGTGGAGCTGAAAAATAAACAGCATTACCTGCATACGAGCGGCGGCGACTTCTGGGAAGGGTTCGGGGACTTTCTGGTGGAGCGTTACGAAATCGACGAGAACACGTGGCTTGTGGTGAACGGAGACGGCGCGGCGTGGATCGGGGAATGTACATCCTACTTCCACCAATGCCTGTATATGCTGGATCGCTTTCATGTGGCGCGTGATTTGAAACGGTTTGTCGGACATTTGCCAAAGGTATGGGAGACCGTGAGACGGTCGCTGGCCAAACAGGACGCAGCCGCGCTTATGGCGGCCTTGGAAGGCGTGTCGGAGCAAGAGATAGCGGAAGAGAAGCGGAAGGATTGGAAGCCGTATAAAAGCTTTCTGAAGCGGCACGAGAAGCATTTGGACGACTACCGAAAAACACTCCAGGCGAAGGGGATCGACACAAGCGGCATGCGCCCGATGGGAAGCGCGGAATCGCAGATGCGTATATTCGCCAGGCGGACGAAGCGTGGCGGGTACAGTTGGAGTGAGCAAGGCGTCAGGGCGATGCTGAGGACGATGATGAGGATTCAAGAAGCGGGCACGGTGGTAAGAACGGTTGAAGGACAAGCGAGTAAGCAGGCAACGCCGCAGCAGCCGATAAACATGCGGCAATTGCTAAAGAACGTGACGCAACCGGTCAAGGGTTGTATCGCTGGAATGATTCGCATGCTGCAAGGACCGAAGCAAAGCAGCACAACGGGTATGGCACTCAAAGCACTTCGCGGATAACGGCAAAAAATTCTGACAAATCACTTGTATTTGATGAAAGAACGAAGCAAAGCGCTTACAAGGAAGAGGT
>NZ_JBHLWN010000130.1:0-1706 GCF_042432825.1 Paenibacillus chartarius
ATACAGGAGGCGCTTTTTCTTTTCAAACCGCAAATTAATTCATTACAGGAATAGCTCCTTTTACAATTACAGGCTTGCTGAAAAAATAACCTTGAAAGAAGTCGTATCCCAGTGCAAGAGCAGTCTGGTGTTCCTCTCTTGTCTCAATTTTCTCCGCCAGAAACTTCAGTGAATACTGACGTTGGTACTGTTCGATCATTTGATGCTGCTGATTAGGATCAAGGGCTGGATATTCCACTTTGATGATATCAGCTATTTCGATAAGAGGAAGATAACTCCCATCAAAAACAAAGTCATCTAGCGCAAGTTTATAACCAAATTTCTTCAATTTTTTACAGGCATTAATCACGTCTGCCGTTGGTTTGACCCGTTCTAATACTTCGACCACAATCCCTTCTTTGGGCAATAGCAACGGGATCTCCTTCACCAGTAATTCTTCCGAAAAGTTAATAAACGCCCTTGTACCGCCGGTTAGATCGTTCAGTTGAATCACAAGATAAGCATTGTTAATTAACTCAGCCGTTGCCTGTTTATCATTTATCCCTTCATAATAGTTGTTTGAGCTTCTTCGATACAGCAGCTCATAGCCGTATATATTCATACTTCTGTCGAATATGGGTTGTCTCGCTGCGTAAACTTCCATTCCGCATCCGCTCCCGATACAGTCCTTCAAATTACTTATTTACGCCAACACGCTTACCAGACACTTTGTTGGCATACATTTCTTTATCCGCTTTACCTATTAGTTCTTCCAGATTTCCTCCATCCATCGGAAACATGGAATATCCTACTGAGAGCGATATATCAAAAGTCAATTGCTGAGATAAGGAATCGGTCTGTTCATGCAATAAATTACACACTGCTTGAAGCATTTCATCGTTTTCGAACGTATGGATCACGATAAACTCATCGCCACCCCAACGAATCACGTGATTACGGGTTTGAAAAACATCAACCAACAATTCCGATAGTAGTCGAAGTACTCTATCCCCCGTATGATGGTCGAAGTTATCGTTAATGGATTTGAAATTATTTACGTCGACAACGAAAACAACCAACAAAAGCGATTTACGAGACGCTTGTCTGCGTAACCGGGCAAAAATCTTATGGGCATTTCGTCTGTTTCTCACGCCAGTAAGGGTATCGATTTCCGAAATATACCTGACCCTGTCGAAATAAAAGCCCAATATCCAAGCGATGACCATGCTGGAAATGAGCAAAATAATATGTACAATTTCATCCCCAACCGTTAAAAAAATAATTGCACTAAGAATTGCGACAATTGTAATGATGCCGCGGCCCAAATACCCCAAAATTCCCGTCCCCCTTCAGGTCGGTGGCACTCGAAATATTACAATACGAAAAGTGATTGGATGTAACGAAGCAGCCTTATATGCAATACAAAGGCTGCTTGTCTCATCTGCTGATATTGCGCAATATCAAATCCCATAACCCTAGCCCGATTGAAGCAAATCTCCAGTATATACTCTTTCCATTGTTTCTTTCACAAATCCGAATTGTTGATTGATCATAACTGCATAATACGTAACATAGTTCGAGTGTTAGAGCTTGAATTAATTTCCCCAGCACAGCACTTTTGCGAATTGGGCTACAAGACCCAATTTTATAGTTCGATATATCTATAATTATACGGTTTGTGCAAACAAAAAGATACGTAACAGTGTTACGGATTTGTTAATTTTCGA
>NZ_JBHLWN010000131.1:0-1333 GCF_042432825.1 Paenibacillus chartarius
ACTTCACCCCAACTTGGAGAAGTTTTCAAGCGACCAAACCCGAAAACATCCAAGGAAGTGAAGTCACTTGTATATTCTCCAAGAAAGCCTATTTTCCTTTGAGGAACTGCAAAAACTTGAATCCAAAGAACGATTGCCTATCTTTTTTAGCTCCATTGATTTACGGCCTTACGCCAAGGATTTGAGAAATAGCTCACCCCGAGGCGCGGATGGTCATTGTAGACAAGGAATTCTTCGTGCGCTGCTTGCTGCCCCGCTTGAGAACATAGATACATTTACCGGCCTGCATCACCGTTTGGACGTGGACCTTCGCTTTCGTTATCAGTGTGGATTGAGACTTGATAGGAAGGCCCCTTCAATTGCGACCTTAAGCCGCGTTTTCTCTGAGTTGACCAACAAAGGGTTAGCTAAGCGCCTGTTTGAGGATCTCGTCGCACAATGCAAGCAGGAAGGAATTATTGACGGAAGTCATGTGGCGATCGATAGTGCGGCGATTAATGCCTATGAAAAGAAGCAACCGAAACGGAAAAGCGAGCTGACCGGCAATGCCAATTGGGGCGCGAAGTTCGATTCGTTTGGCAACAAGGCCAAGTGGTTCGGCTACAAGCTTCATCTTGCCGTTGACACGGCAAGTGAACTGCCGATGGCACTCTCAGTTACACCGGCTCATGTCAACGACGGCGATATGGCTCCGACTCTCATGGAACAAGTGGCTACGGGCACGAAAGTGAAGTTCTTTATGCTTGATGCCGGTTATGACCAGCTTAAAAACTACGAAGCAGCGCGGAACGTAAAGGCACAGGCGATTATTCCGATGAACCTTCGCAATGAGAAGGAACCGCCTGCAGGCATGACTTCCAGCGGTACGCCCTGCTGCTCGATGGGGTTTGCCATGACCTATTGGGGAGCCGATGGCGATCAACTGAAATTCCGCTGTCCCCACGCCACAGGAAAGGTCGACTGTCCGCTCGGTATGGCTGCATGCTCATCTTCGAACTATGGAATGGTCGTCAAAGTCGATACAAAAAGCGATTTGCGGCGCTACTCGAGTCCACATCGGGACACGAAACGCTGGAAGGAACTCTACAACGAAAGAACGAGCGTAGAACGGTGCAATTCCAGGCTGAAACGTTATCTGACCGCAGACGCCTTGCACGTCTGGGGCATTCAGAAGGTGACCACTCACCAATACCTAAACGCCATTGTGTTGCTAGCTTCTGCATTGGCGATGGCCCGTCAGTCCAAGAGAGCCGCCGCTTAAATTTTTGATTCACCAGAAATTCTGCAGGTCTGCCCATTTTTTGCATTTCAAGTAGAACAGCTAAAATGCTGT
>NZ_JBHLWN010000132.1:0-1552 GCF_042432825.1 Paenibacillus chartarius
AGCCTTTTTTATGCCAAGAGGAAAATATAATGCGTTGGAGAAGCTCGCTGTAATTCAAGAAGTATCAAGCGGTAAAATCGGATTTCTGGCCGCTGCAAAAAAATATGGGATAAATAAAACGACTTTGATGAAATGGCAACGTCGCTACAAGCTCTACGGTGAGGATGGGCTGGTGAGTCAGGAACGGAATCGCAGCTATTCGGCTGAGCTTAAGCTTCAAGCAGTGAGGGATCACCTTGAGGGAGGACTCTCTCAATACGAGGTCATCGCTAAATATCGGATTGCGAGTACCACGCAGCTCATCAACTGGATAAAGAAGTATAATGGTCATAGCAGCTTAAAAGCCTACAAAGGGGAACCAAGAGCTATGACTAAAGGTCGCACTACGACGTGGCAGGAACGAATCGATATTGTCCACCACTGCTTGGCAAATCAGCATAATTATCATAAGACAGCAGGAGAGTTTCAAGTCTCCTATCAGCAAGTATACCAATGGGTGAAGAAGTTCGAAGACGGCGGACCAGACGCGTTACAGGATGGTCGAGGGAGAAAGAAAGCCCCGGAAGAATTGACCGAAGCGGAGCGCCACAAGCTAGAGCTGAAGAAGATGGAATATGAGATGGAACGGCTTCGGGCGGAGAATGCATTTCTAAAAAAGTTACGGGAATTCCAAAGGAGGCGAAATTAAGTCAACACCGCCAAGAGAACACCTATCTTGTCATTCAAGCGCTTCATGAAGAAGCGTTGTTTAGCGTGCAACTGCTGTGCGAAATCGCTGGAATTGCACGTTCTAGTTATTATGAGTGGCTAAAACACGAGCCTAGTCCACGGGAGCAAGAGAATGAGCAGCTGACAAAGGTGATGATGAGCATCTACGAGCAAGTGGAGCGTGTCTATGGGTACCGTCGATTAACGCTGCACATGCGCAGACATACGGGGAAAACCATTAACCACAAGCGCGTAGAACGGCTCATGAAGGTGATGGGCATTCAGTCCGTGATTCGTAGGAAGCGAAAGAAGTATGCTAACGCCACCCCGCAGCAGGTGGCGGAGAACGTACTAAACCGAAACTTCCATGCGGATGCACCGAATGAAAAGTGGCTTACCGATGTAACGGAATTCAAGTACGGCAATGGCCAGAAAGCGTATTTGAGCGCGATTCTCGACCTTCATGATAATTCCATCGTCTCCTATGTATTGGGGCGTTCCAATAACAATCCACTGGTATTCGATACACTGAAACTAGCTATGCAAACAGCTCCAGAAAGCAGTCCCCTGCTTCACAGCGATCGCGGCTTCCAATACACTTCCTTAGGCTTTAAAGCGCTCTTGGATGGCAGGCGCATGACCCAGAGTATGTCACGTGTGGGGCGCTGCATCGATAACGGACCGATGGAATCTTTTTGGGGAACGCTCAAATGCGAGAAGTATTATTTGCACACCTACTCTTCGTATGAGGAGCTTGAAAAGGATATCCAAGCCTACATAGATTTTTATAACAACGACCGACTGCAAGCCAAATTAAACGGCCTCAGTCCAATGGAATACCGGA
>NZ_JBHLWN010000133.1:0-1592 GCF_042432825.1 Paenibacillus chartarius
GCCGTATGGTCGCATATGGATCTCCACATGAACCCTTGTGGTTTACCCTCCCATATCTCCCTGGGTCGATGCCCTTACATTCCTTCGTTCTACCTCTCAAGGGGTGGAGGCCAGGTTAGCTCCTTTACGGGGTCGTTGCCCTAATGGTGATGATTTCTCCCGGCCTATCCGTGCTTCGTTTGTCAAAGATCAACATGTGTATAAGCGATGAAACGTGAGTGAGTTATCCAGCTGTGGATGAATTAAGCTGCTGCTTGCAATTGCGCCTCCCTATGGGGACCCAGAACCTTGCTTGCGTCATAGTTCTTCTGCTTGCGTCCCAGTTCAAACAAGACGCGGATGAGCTTGTTACAGATGGCGATCATCGACTGCTTCTTCTTCAGCGGGTTATTCCGGCGCGTCGTGAAGTACAGGTGCAGCGCACGGAACTCCGGATTCTTGGCGACCATCGTCAATGCGGCCCGGAACAACAATGCCCGGAGGCGGCAACGCCCTCGCTTGCTGATGGTCGTTTCCCCTTTGTGCAGCCCGGAGCTGTTTTCCCGCAAGCTCAGACCGGCATGACGGACGATTTGCTGGCTATGGTCATAGCCGCTCAAATCGCCGACTTCCGCCAGGAATCCTGCCACGGTGATGAGGCCGATGCACGGAATGCTCATCATGTGGGTTGCGCCAGGAATCTGTTCTACCAGGCCCGCCACGAGTTCCATCAGTTGCTCAAGCTGCCTGCACAGCATGGCGTACTGCTCCAAATACATGGCTAGCTCATGCTTGGCCGCTACAGTGCCTTCCGTGAGGCCGATGGACTTTTGGGCTTTCCGGTGGAGCAGACTCGCTCTCTTGGGGCCTACGGCTCGTTGCACGTCGTTCTTCTTCCAGGTGGCCACCACCGTTGTTTCGCCAGCGGCAATGACGTCTTTCGGAAGCGGAAAGTGTTGCAACGTGATGAGCGAAGCCTTGCCTTCCCAGTCTTTAAACACTTGTGTATATTCGGGAAAGAAGCGATCCAGCCAATTGTGGATTCTTCCTTTCACGCGGTTCAAATCTCCGCACAGGCGGTCTCGCTGGTTCATCAGCACACGCAGGTCGGCGTAAACGCCTTCCGGCAGCTGCGGCTGTGTATAGCGTCCGTCGATGACGAGTTTGGCAACGACCTTCGCATCTTTAATGTCGTTCTTGGTCGGCGAGTTGTCGTCGAGTTCCTTACTTTTCTTGACGTGATGCGGATTCACCAAAACGACTTCGACGCCGCGCCGCTTCAAGAAGTGAAACAGCGGGAACCAGTAGTGCCCGGTTGGCTCTACGCCAAGTAGTACGTCTGTCAGTCCATGTTCTTGCTGGATGGATTCGGCCCAAGCCAACAAGTTCAGCAGGCCGTTCTCGTCGTTCTGGAACAGGCAACGCGTGCCAAGCTCAATGCCACGATAGTTGAAGGCCCGAGCGACATGGTTGTGCTTCGCGATGTCAGTCCCGATGACCAGCGTCGTTTCAGAAATTCTCGAAATCCGTTGATTTTGTTTGCTGGATTGGTTATGCTTCATCTAGAGCGTCCTCCTCATTTAGGGCAGTGAATGTGCGACATTCCGAGACCC
>NZ_JBHLWN010000134.1:0-1240 GCF_042432825.1 Paenibacillus chartarius
AAATTTTCAGCGTAAAAATTGACCGATGCGATCGGGAAAGAAAACCGAGAGTTGGAGGAGAATTTGCCCCCAATTCTGTACGCGGCCCGTCCATTTACGAACGACA
Source organism: Paenibacillus chartarius (assembly GCF_042432825.1). Taxonomy (NCBI): domain Bacteria; kingdom Bacillati; phylum Bacillota; class Bacilli; order Caryophanales; family Paenibacillaceae; genus Paenibacillus; species Paenibacillus chartarius. Next base: position 107 of record NZ_JBHLWN010000134.1, read on the forward strand.
TCCATTGTGGCCAGATAAAGCATTTTGAGCAAGGCCTCATCTGTTGGGAAGATACTTTTCCCCTTTGTGACCTTACGCAGCTGGCGATGGTAGCTCTCAATCATATTGGTGGTGTAGATGAGCTTTCGAAGCTCAGGTGGATACTTAAAGAAGGTGGCCAGTTCATCCCAGTTGGAGCGCCAGGAACGGATAATTAACGGATATTTACTGCCCCAAGCCTCTTCAAATTGGTCCAGTTCCAGTAGGGCCGCTTCTTCTGTTGCTGCTTTGTAAATGGGCTTCAAGGCCGCCGTTACCTTCTTTAGGTCCTTGTAGGACACGTAGCGGGTCGAGTTCCGAATCTGGTGAATGATGCATTTCTGGATTTCTGTCTTGGGATACGAGGCAGCAATAGCTTGGGAAAAGCCGGTCAGGTTGTCGACACAGGTGATGAGGATGTCTTGTACGCCACGGTTTTTCAGGTCATTCAGCACGCCGAGCCAGAATTTAGAGGACTCATTCTCGCCGATCCACATGCCGAGGACATCCTTGTTTCCATCCAGGTCAATGCCGATCACCATATAGGCAGCTTTATTTACGATGTGCCCGTCCTGCTTCACTTTGAAATGGATCGCATCGAGGAACACCACCGCATACACGCTCTGCAGGGGACGGCTCTGCCATTCCTTAATGAGGGGAACCAGTTTATTGGTGACATTGGAAATCATCGTAGGCGACACTTCAACGCCGTACAACTGCTCAAGATGATCCTGAATATCTCTTGTGCTGACTCCCTTGGCGTACATGGCAACAATCTGATCCTCAATACCCGTTACCGTTGATTGGTGCTTCTTCACAACAACCGGCTCGAACTCGCCCTGACGATCCCGTGGAACTTCGATTTCATGCTCCCCGTATTCGCTGATGATGGTTTTTTTGCTTTTGCCGTTTCGGCTGTTGGTGGTTTGTTTGTTCTGGACGTCGTGTTTCTCGTACCCCAAATGTGTATCGAGCTCCGCCTCCAACATCTCCTGCAGCGTTTCAGCGAAGAGATCCTTCAAAGCATTTTGGGCATCTTGAGCGGTTACAAGCTTGTTCTCCTTGATAAATTGCCGAAGCTGTTCTTTTGACCAAAGTCCCATGTGTACTCCCCAA
>NZ_JBHLWN010000135.1:0-1432 GCF_042432825.1 Paenibacillus chartarius
CGTAACACGATCGAAAGAGTGATTGAACATGAAAGCCTGTAAGTCATCGGCTATCCAGCCTCAGATGTTCCAATTTGTGGATATGGATGAACTCGTACCGAAAAAGCACATCCTGCGCCAACTGAACGAAGCGCTTGATTTTTCCATCGTCCATGATTGGGTGGCGCCGCTGTATACGGAACGTACCGGACGCCCGGCGGCTGACCCGGAGCGGATGGTTCGACTCATGCTGCTTTCGTATTTGTTCAACCATTCCGAACGGGAATTGTATCAACTGTTGCCCATGCATGGGGGCTACTTGTGGTTTTGCGGACTGGATTTCGAATCCGTCTTGCGCCCGGATCCATCCAGGCCGTCCCTGCCGGATCGGACGACCTTGGTGAAGACCCGGAAATTGTGGCGAAACCACGGTATTTTGGACACGCTCATGAAACATGTCGTCGATCAGTGCATCGCCGCCGGACTGGTCCAACCCGATGTAGATGCGGGAGTCGACGGTTCCCAAGTACGCGCCAACGCTTCTATCCACAGCTTGAAAGAAATCACTCTGGCCCCTGTGGAGTCGATTGAAGACTACCTGGCTCGCATGGCCCGGCAAGACGAGCAACCCGAAGGTGACGCCGCTGATTCCGATGATGACAGACGGCCGCCTGCACCGCCCACGCGAACAGAACGGCGTCTGGAAGACGAAGCGACACATGAAGATTTTCATGGCAAAACGTTCTCGAACAAGACCCACCGCAGCGTGACGGACCCGGATGCTCGCTTGTACAAAAAGTCGAGCGGTCAGGAAGCGCATTTGCGGTATTTGGTGCATCATGTGACGGATGTCAAATCCGGCGTCATTCTGGCTACGCAAGCGAGCATCGCGTCCGGAACGGCTGAGCGCGAGACGAGCTTGCAGCAGCTGGCCGCGATCCGTTTTGCCCATCCGCAAATCCGGATTCGCACGCTTTCTGCCGATAAAGCCTACGGTACGACAGATTATCTGCGATCGCTGTTCGAGCAAGGGATTATTCCTCTGGTTTCGCTTCGCAACCTGGCACTAGAAGATGTACCGACTTGGAAACGCCAAACGAACGATCCGGAGAAACAACGCAAGCGTCTGGCCAAAATCCGGGAAATCCAAATCCGCAACAAAGCCAAACAAATTCAGCTCAAGGGTTCTTACCGTCATCTGCAAAAGTTACGGACGCGGTGCGAGCATGTGTTTGCCGAAAGCAAAGTCGCGCATGGCCTGGGTCGCGCGCGGAGCCGCGGCCTGGATTGCATGCAGGAGCAGGCACTGCTCACGGCAATCGTTCAAAATCTGAAAAAACTATGCCGGTTTAAGAAGAAACGACCTCAAACCGGTATTTCGGCATGTCCAAAACCGAAATCCGTGATGATGGAGGTGGTGTCGGACCTGCTCATTTCGGTGTTGGTTGGCTTG